>CANRDY010000012.1 GCA_947629515.1 uncultured Clostridia bacterium | reverse complement strand
ACGGCCCGTTGGTCAAGAGGTTAAGACATCACCCTTTCACGGTGGTATCGTGGGTTCGATTCCCGCACGGGTCACCATAAAAACGCGGAAAATCGGTCGATTTTCTCGCGTTTTTGCCTTATTTTTAAGGTTGATTTTTCGTTTGCCCCAATATTTCCCCAAAAATAAATTATAAAAACACTTAAAAATGCCTCTGAATTACCCCTTGCGTGCAGCGAGGGGAATTTTATGCCGCGACCGCGCAGATTTCTTCGGAAACGTGCAGAACGTGCACGTCGGCGTGCGGCGGCGGGAATATGTCGTCGGGGTGCCAGCAAACGTTGGTGCGCTTGTGTTAGTGATATACTCGTCGAATTATCATTAGGTTATTTAGAAAGATAGTCGCTACATCTTGATTTGATGTTGAAAAAGTGCTATAATAATTATGCGACACATTTTAATAGCCTATTTTAGGGGGACTCTCGGTAAAAGTTTATTCCCTCGCCTTGAAATAGGAAAATGTGTCGCAACATTGATAGGTGCATTTTTTCGTGCGTCTCTTCATGAGGTATATCTTTAATTTTTGGGGGGGAGAAATATGTCGGACAATCAACCAAAGAAGAGGCATCCATTCCTAATATTTTTAATTGTATTTTTAATAATTTTTGCTTGCGTTTTTGGGATTGTCAAATTTGTGGATTATCAAAATTCAAGACAACAAATTGATGGGAGCGGCACGACACAAGGGAATCACAGCGGAGATGCGCAGCTTTTTCGTCGTTCTGCAAACATAAATGATATTACATATAATTTGGACTTGGATCTGTTAAGTTTTGGCGAAAAATGTACAATTACTCCCCATGTTGATATTGACGGCTTGGAAATTACGCTTAATTATTTAGATAAAAATAAGAATTTGCTTGATTCTATTGTTAAAAGTTTGGGAAATGTCAAAGAGGGGGTGCAAGTCAGCTTTTCAGTTTCTTTAATAGATATAAGCTTGTCGGTTGCGTTGAACACACAATATGCTTCCCTTGTTGTAACCGGAGGAACAGTATCTTATTTCTCATAAATTCGTCTTAAGTGATCAATGCTCCATTACAATAAGGGACACCCAAAAGACGGGTGTCCTTTATTGTGGTTACAAGTTCGGAGTTAGACCCAAAATTTACGCGGGCGTTGGAACACCCGCGCCGCTTTGCGCGGCTTTGATTGATTTCTTTCTTCGGTTTTGTAGGTTTGGCGTGTGCTTGACCGCGCCGCGTAGCGGCGCGCTCGTTTTAGTCAAGCGCACGCCAAAGTGCCATTTTGATTTTTTGCATGATTCGACTTGAAAAAAACGACGATATATGCTATAATAAGATTATAGAATTTGGGAAACGAGTATGACACATCATAAAATCGTTTTGGGCGATAGCCGCTCTCTGAAACAAATTAAAGATAAATCGGTACAGTTGATTATCACTTCGCCGCCCTATTGGCAATTAAAAGATTATGGGACGGCAAATCAAATCGGCTTTAACGACAGCTATGAGGAGTACATAAACAACCTCAATTTGGTGTGGCGAGAATGCTACCGCGTACTTTCCGATGGTTGCCGCTTATGTATCAATATCGGTGATCAGTTCGCGCGCTCGGTTTATTATGGAAGATATAAGGTGATCCCCATAAGAACGGAAATCATCAGATGTTGCGAAGCCTTAGGAATGGACTACATGGGCGCAATTATTTGGCAAAAAACTACCACCATGAACACTACCGGCGGCGGAGCCGTCATGGGAAGTTTTCCCTATCCTCGGAATGGCATTTTGAAAATGGACTACGAGTTTATTCTTATTTTTAAGAAACTCGGAACGCCGCCGAAAGTTACAGTTGAACAAAAACAAAAATCCATTCTGACAAATGAGGAATGGACACAATACTTCTCCTCACATTGGAATTTCAACGGTGTAAAGCAGTTGGAGCATATCGCAATGTTCCCTGAAGAACTACCGAAGCGGCTCATTAAGATGTTTTCGTTTTATGGAGAGACTGTCCTCGATCCATTTGCAGGGAGCGGAACGACATCTTTAGCCGCACTGCATTTGGGTAGAAATTCTATCGCTTATGAAATCAACGAAGCGTTCATCCCTGTCATTCAAGATAAACTAAGCGGCGATTTGTTTACACGACAAAATGAGGTTTCGACAGTCAGAGATGAAGTCACTCCTTTTTTTTCATTCGAGGAGTTACCCTACATCTTTCACGACCCGCATAAAATGGATAAGAAAATCGACGTTAAGTCGCTTCAATTCGGTTCAAGGATAGATGCAAAGCGTACACAAAAAGAAGAATTGTTTGGGGTGAAAGAGGTCTTATCCCCCGAAGATATTTTGCTTTCATCAGGACTTAAAGTCAAATTACTCGGTGTAAAGACTAATCCTTTTGAGTCTGCAAAAGCGATAGAATTTTTGCAAGACAAATTCAGAAAGAAAAAGGTCTATTTGAAATTTGATTCTACCAAGTACGATGGGGACGGAAACTTGCTTTGCTATTTGTATCTTGATAACCGCACTTTTGTGAACGCTCATTTGATACGCACAAGGTATGTAGAAGTTGATACGTCAATCGAGTACAAATATAAGAAGAAATTTATAGAGGTATATGCAAATGGCTAAGGAATGGATCTTAAACAGCGCGACAAACAGGTTTCAACTTAACTTTAAGCGAAACGTAGGTGCAACGTCCGAAGCGATTAGAAAATGTGCGCCGAAATCGCTTGAGGAATGGCAAACGTATTACTTTGAGAATGTTCGTTCTGAAGAACATATTGTTGAATTAGGGAAAAAGTTGTATGTAAAAATCACGGAGGTCTTGGTTGCCGAAATAGAAGAGGTAACGGAAGAAGATTGCATTAACTTCATTAAAGAGTTGGTTATTGACCGTACATATGACGGCTATGTACGTGAAATCAAAACGATTTATGAGCAATTGCAAGAAATCTTGCAAGTTCCCATAAAGCCTGCGCCCGATGAATGGGACCGATTGTTCAATGTTGATTTCTATATTGAAATCAACGAGAAATTCATTGGTCTGCAAATTAAACCCTTATCGCAAGCATCGAGTATTCCCGAAATTTACAAAGAGCGCGGGATTCAACATTCCACCCATATAAAGTTTACGCAACAATATGGCGGAAAAGTATTTTATCTGTTCTCCTGTAAGTCGGGCGACAAGAAAATCATCGTAAATACCGAAGTGATTGACGAAATTAAAGAAGAAATTGATCGTTTAAGTAATTAGACAGTCGTGAAAAATCTTTATTTGCATTTAATTCGAGGTGACATAATATGGCAGACATGAAAACTATGGAGTTAAGCGTGAAGAATCAGAGCGTTGAAACTTCAGGTTTGACTAAAGACTATAAAGAGGCTATTTGCGAATATATTTGGAATAGTTTTGAGGCAAATGCTACCGAGGTCAAGGTTTCGTTTATCCCCAATGCCACACAAGAAGGGATTGAATCTATCACGATTAGCGATAATGGAGATGGAATAAATTTCGACGAGTTAGAAGATACTTTTGGAGCTTTTTTGGTCTCTAAGAAAAATAGTTTTTCTCTTAAGCCCAAAACAAAAGCCAATAAAGGGAAAGGGCGATTTTCATTTTGTTTATTTGCCACTCAAGCAGAATGGATAACAAGATATAAATGCGAAAATATTATCCGTCAATATAGAATTGTTTTGCATGACCTTGATAAGCAAAATTTAGCATACACAGAACCTGAGGAGGATACTACTGCAACAAGTACGGGAACGGTTGTCACCCTTAGTAATATTAGTAATCTTCATCCATGCGATTTAAGTCATGAAAATCTGGAAGAGTATTTTTTGACTGAATTTGCATGGTTTCTGTATCTTCACAAAGAAAAGCACTTAAAATTAATTCTTAATGGTGCAGAAATTGATTACTCAAAGTTGATTAATAATGAGTTAAGTAAAACCGAAGTATATGCAATTGAAAGTTATTCCTTTCAAATAAATCTCATCGTTTGGAGAAAAAAGATCTCGGAAAAGTTTTGTTGTTATTATCTCAACGCAAACGATATTTTACGCGGACTTGATACCACTACCTTTAATCGCAATACTGTTGATTTTAATCATAGCATCTTCATCAAATCCGCATTTTTTACAGAAACCTTTGATGCCGATTCGCTTTCTGATGATCCCGTTCAAGTGCAGTTCGGACAGGGCGAGGAGTATTTTTCGGTACTAAAGAAATTAAAAAAATTTACACAAGATTTGATAAGCAGCCAACTCGCTCTTTATATGGCAGGAAAAGCCGATGAAGAGATCGACAAGATGATTAAGGAGCGCAAGACCTTTCCTCGTTTCTCTGATGATGCTTATGGCAAATTGAGAAAAGCAGATTTGGTGCGTGTAACAAAGGAGATTTATTGTACTGAGCCACGAATCTTTTACAAATTGAAAGAGGTGCAGGAAAAATCCCTATTGGCATTTCTAAATCTATTGCTCAGTTCAGAAGAACGGGAAAATATTTTAGTGGTCATAGAACAAATAGTAAATTTGTCCGCAGATCAAAGAAGACGCTTGGCAGGTTTACTACAAAAGTCAAAATTAGAACATATCATTGACACTATACATTTTGTAGAAAGCAGATATGAGGTAATTGAGGTACTTAAGCATTTAGTATATGATCTATCGGTTTTCACTACTGAAAGAAATCATATCCAAACCATAGTAGAGCAACACTATTGGATTTTCGGAGAACGCTACGCTTTAGCAAGTGCAGATGTACCTATGCAAAAAGCCTTAGAGGGGTATTTGAATATTTTATATGGGGCACATAAACCCCAAGAGTCATTAGCTCCCGACGAAGAGCAAAATCGGAGAATGGATATTTTTCTTTGCGGAGCGAGCAGAGGTGAAGACTCATTTGAAAATGCTTTAGAAGAGAACATAATCGTTGAGCTTAAGGCACCGAAAGTGCCGTTGTCTGTTAAAGTTTTGCGCCAAATTGAGGACTATATGCGATTCATTCGCAGGCAACCACAGTTTAATAGTATTCAAAGAAGATGGAAGTTCATTGCGGTATGTAATGAAGTTGATGAAGATGTAAAAGCATACTATAAAGAGCATGAAAGCAAAGGCAAGATTGGACTTGTCCGATGCTTAGAGAATTTTGAGATTTACGCTCTGACTTGGGATGATGTTTTCAAAAGCTTTGACTTGCGACATGGTTTCATGTTAGATAAGCTAAAGTTTAATAGGGATCAATTGACTTCTGAACTTTCCGCATTGGAAAAGTCACGTGAAACAGCAGATGAACTAACTAAAAAAATTACAATTTCAAATTGAAAATCGGATTAGACACTTCGCGGCTCACCATAAATGGCGGCACAGCAAAAACGCTGTGCCGCCATTTATTCGTATGTCGGAACGAACCCACAGGTTCGCGCGAGCGGGCTTGCCCGCGACGCTTTGCGCGTATGCGCACTTTCACAAATTCACAAATTTCCAAATTCACATTTGTGAGGGCGGCGAGAAAGGGGGACAGGATAGGAACAAAGGGTAATTTTGCCGTATTACTTAAACGTTATTTGCGACAAAAAAAAGAGCAGGGGGGATATAAAGGAGGGGCACAAAGCGGATAGACATACAGAAAATAATGTGAAATGGGGTGGAATAGGGGAGTGCGACGGATAGTGTCGTGACTTTTTCGGTTCTGCGTGTTATAATTTAATTGTAAAAACCCCAACAAAAAATCGACAGAAAAAGGAGCTTTACAAAGCAAATGACATTCGGAGAAAAGCTGAAAAAACTCAGGAAGGACAACGCGCTTACGCAAGAGGAGCTTGCCGAGCGGTTGTACGTCACGCGCACGGCGGTATCGAAGTGGGAGCTTGACAAGGGCTTCCCCGCGATAGACAGCCTCAAAGCCATATCCGAGCTGTTCGGCGTAAGCATAGACGAGCTGATATCCGACCAAGACGTGTGCAACAAGCGGCTGATAGACGAAAGGCGGTCTCGTCGTTACTATGCGGCGGCGGTGGCGTTTGTGGCGCTGGCGACGCTGTTCACGCTGCTGTACTATTTTTTGCGGAACGCGTATTTGGCGATCGGCGGCGTGCTTGGGGTGGTGGGGTACGTCGTATGCGCGCTGATGTCGAAGCCGAAGTACAAGCGTGCGGAGGTCAAAAAAATGGTGCTGCCGTATATAATTTCGCGGGTGGTGATTCTGCTGTTTGTGGTGGGGCTGATAATTTATACGGTGTTCGGCATGGTATAGAATTTGTGTGAACCGCAAGGGTAGCGAACCTTCCGCACAGGCAATTTTAATAACAAGAGCGAATGGTAAAGCGGCGTGTCGCCGCGGACGGGATTCTTAACTACGGAAAAGTATGACAAGCGTATAGGCTTATCAACGGAAAGCGGCGGGCGCGCGATTTTAGTCGCGCGCCCGCCGCTTTACTACCGCAAACTTCGTATATGCTTCGCAAGCGTTCCGCTTGACCAAGCGTCTTAACAGCGTTGAGATAGTCGAGCGTTTAGGCTGTTCAACGCAAGGCGGCGGGGCGCGTTTGCGCCCCGCCGCGTTTTAAATAATAACGGAGCGCATTATGGCACTGTCATTTCGAACGCTATGAGACCCGCGCATTAATGCGCGGGCGATTAAGTGAGAGAATCCCCCCGTGGTCCGTGCTTGTCCTTTGAAACGCGTTATCACTTCCACATAATATATACCTTATAAAAACTCCGCAATACTGCGGAATAGACCCGTTCGACGCGCTTCGCTTGCTCAGGGTGACAGTTTATTATCAGAAAGCGCGCGGGCACGGCTGTTGGCAGCCGCGCCCGCGCGCAAACATTACGCCGCGCGGGCGCAGACGTATTTTTAATAACTGTCATTTCGAGCTTGCCGAGAAATCTATTTCACAGTATAAAATTTTGCTTGACAATCTTAAAAGGGAGTGTTATTATCTTTGTCGGTAACGGCGATCCCGTTAAGGGGTCCGGGCTGATGCTCTTTGTAGTGTTTGGCACCCGTTACTTTTTTTGTGCTTCAATTTTTTAAAACCCCTTGACAATATGGGATTTATTGCATATAATATAGGTACTTAAAGTAAATAAAAGATTTATCTTTTTTTCTTTTCGCCTAGGAAAAACCTAAAGCGGTTCTTTTTTAAAAAACTGTTGACAAAATCTATTTTAATGCGTATACTATAAACAAGAGAGGAAAGCGCGCAAGCGTGGTGTCAGACCATTAACGGGTCGTGATGTGGGCTATATACGAATTAAGTTTCGGTTCGCCCCTCTCTTATTTCTTTTTTTAAAAAACCGTTGACAAATTCCAATTTAATGCGTATACTATAAACAAGAGAGGAAAGCGCGCAAGCGTGGTGTCAGACCCTTAACGGGTTGTGATGTAGGCGATATACGAATTAAGTTTCGGCAGCCCCTCTCTTATTCCTTTTTTAAAAACTATTGACAAATCTTTGCGTATTGCATATAATATAAATGCTATTTAGGCAGATACGCAAACGCGCGTGCGTATCAACCCGAGGCCTGCGAAAGCCGCCTCGGTCTTTTATTTTAAAAATCAATAGCTCAAAACTCAGTATTAAGCGGCGGGCGGCTTTTTGCCGCCCGCGCTATTTTAATAATAACTGTCACCCTGAGCAAGCGAAGCGCGTCGAACGGGTCTATTCCGCAGTATAGCGGAGTTTTTATAAGGTGGATATTATAGAAAAACCCCTACCCTACCTTTCTCGTCGGTTGTAAGGACAACAACCGCCTCGGGCATCGCACGCGCGTGCATATGCGCTCGCTCACCTCGTGCGGCAAAACAGCGGGTATCCGCTGTTTTGAGAAGTCCGCACTCGACCCTTGAAAAAGGGGAGGGAATGAGGAAGGGGGTAATTACAAGGGGGAGGAATGAAAGGTGGGGGTTCACCCGCCCACGCGAATAATGCGATACGATAATATTTGGAATTGGGTGTTGGTTTCAAAGTGCCCCGAGCAGACCACGTGGGGATTCTCTCGGTCAATCCCGCGCCTACGGCGCGTGTCATATCCCTCGAAATGACAGTGCCATAAGTTGCTCCGATAATATGCGCGGCGGGCGTTTTCAACGCCCGCCGCGCAAGCGTTCCGCTTGACCAAGCGTCTTAACGGCGTTGAGGGCGACAAGCGCGCAGGCTGTTCAACATTAAACGCGCGGGCGTTTTCAAACGCCCGCGCGCACTTTTTATACAATCGGCACTACACAATCAACTATATACAATCATCACCATATGATCGACTATATACAATCAACTATAAATAATCCGCGCCTCATCACCTTATAACCTCATAACCAAATAACCGCTCTCGCCGCCTCAATTTTTCACGGTTCTGCGCCATTCGCCGTTATAGGTCATCAGCTCGCTCGCGTTGATAGACTTGTTCGAGGCGAACTTTTCGTCCATCAACACTCTGCCCATGCCGTTCAGATTAGAGGCGAACCAATACCCGTTTGAACCGTTAAAGGTAACTTCGGCATTTACGACCCTCGCTCCCGAGGGAGAGGTGGTAACTTCGAACGCGCCCGAGAACGCCTCGCTCCCTATGAACATAAGGCTTGCGGGCAGGTTGACCTTTTTGAGCGTGGCGAAGTTTTTGAACACGCCGGGGGCGATAGCCGTCACGCCCTCGCGTATGTCGATTTCGTCGCCCGTCTGCTGTCTGTCGGCGGCGATCAGCATATCGCCTATATACAAAAGCCCGTTCGTCCAATTTTCGAGATCGTTATAATATCCCGTGCCCGTGAACGCGTCCGCGCCCAACCGCACGATCTTGCCGAGCACTTCGATATGCGTAAGACTTTCGCACCCGTAAAACGCGTTCGCGCCTATCGAGGTCACGCTCTCGGGAATGATTATCGAGGATATCTGCGATCCCCTGAACGCACCTGCGGGAATGGCGGTCACGCCCTCGCCTATCTGCATGTCGCCCACCGCGCCCGCAATGGTTATACTGCTTGCGTAGTGCATGGGGCTTGCCAGGTCGTTGCCGAACTTAATTGCCAAAAACTGCTCCGCAGTTCCGTTATAGACGACCGTCGAAAGGGAAGTGCACCCCTTGAACGCGTCGTTGTCGAACACCGTTACCGAGGCGGGAATGGTAAGCCGTTTGAGCGCAGTGCAGTTTTCAAACGCGTTTTCGCTCACCGTAAGCGTTTTATCCCAAATCTCGTAGTCCTCGGCTATCGTGCCGCTGTCGACCTTTATCAGGTGTTTGTTAATGTACAGCGCGCCCGCCGTCCACTTTGCGGGGTTATTTATGAACGCGGTATTTTGGAACGCCGACCCGCCAATCTGGGTAACGCTTTCGGGTATGGAGATGTCGTTAAGGCTCGTGCAGTTAATAAATGCGCTTCTGCCTATACTTATAAGGCTGTCGGGCAGATGCGCCGTAGTCAGCGCAGAGCAATTCTGAAATGCGTACTCGCCTATACTGCGGAGCGCGGCGGGCTTTTCATAGGTGAGTATCGCCGCCTGCGGGTCGTCGGCTATCGACACGCTCTCAAGATAAATACAGTGGTCGAACGCGAAGTTTTCGATGCTTTCGACGCAGTAGGGGAGAACCACCTCGCGCACGGCTAAGGTCTCGATCGCGCTCGCAAAGAAGGCGTTTTTGCCTATCTGCGTAACGGGAACGGAGTTCCAGCTCGCCGCAATAAGCAGCCTTTTGGAGTTGTTAACGCTGTCGGTCGGGTAGGCAATGCCGTTTTCGTCCTTGTCGTTGGCGTCGGGTTCGCGCACGGTAGCCCACGTTCTGCTTTCGTCGCCGTAGGCGTAGTACAGCCCGTCGAAGCCGCAGTCAGCGCAAATATTGCTCTCTGTAAAGTTATGGGCAAGTTCAACATGGTTTTCGCACCTCACGCACGTTGCGGCGTGCTGTTGGGGGTTTATATTCCATAGCGAAGGGTCCATGTTCTCAAAGGAATGTCCGAGGGGGTTGAGGTATATGTCGGTATAGGTATCGCCGCACTCGTCGCAGGTGTATGTTTTTGAACCTTCCGAAATGCAGGTCGCCTCTACCGTTGCAACGTCGTAAGGGTGGTCGACCCTTTCCTCCAGCCCGCAGTTCGAACAGGTGTGCACATGCTGTTTGTGGAAGCCGTCGGGCGTCCACGGGCTGAACGCGTGCACAAGGGCTTCTATAACGCCGTTGTCCTTGTTGTAAAGGCAAACTTCGCAAATTTCCAGATCGTGCCCCGCAACTCCGCAGGTGGGCGCGACGGAGGCGTCCACAAAGTTGCACTCGCCCACGACCGTCTCGCCGCAGTCCTTTCTCAGACACTGCGAGCGGTGGTACGACTGCCCGTCATCTTCAAAGTGTTCCCAGCTCTCGGTTATATGACCTAACTTTTCCTTAATATTCGTGCGCGCGGTGTTGCGGCAGACCACGCACGTGCGGTCGGTATAGCCCTGCGTAGTGCAGGTGGGGTCGACCGTTTGACTCAAAAGGAATATGCACTCCTTTGTCTCCACAAGTCCGCACCCGTCGTTTTGGCATCTGTGCGTGTGCGTGTAAGTCCCGCGCGCCCCCGCTTCCTGAACATAGGGCGTAAAATCGTGTCCCAGCGCGGGCACTTTTTCGCCCGAATACCAAAGGTTGCACTTTTCGCACTCATGGCGGGTGTATCCCGCGTTCTTGCAGTCGGGCTGATAGGTGGTAAGCACTTGCGTGCAGTTTTCGATTATAGCTTCGTGTTCTTCGTCGCCGTCAGCCCTCGCGCACCTTTGAATGTGCATGGGAACTTTGTTTTCGTCGAACTTATAGAACACGGGTTCGAGCCACGAATGACCCAAAGCCTCGCCCTCGTCGTGTTCATAAAAATAATTACAAGTCGTGCATGTGTGCGTGTGGTGGAGGGGCGTAAGGCAGGTAGCGGGCGTTTCGACCGTGTTGAAGTTGCACTCCGCGCGCACCTCTACAGCCATGCACCTTATGCAGTTGGACGTGTGGTAATGCCCCATCGAGGTATCTTCCTGATGGGTATATTCGCTCATCTTGTGACCGAGGGCGGGCAGGACTTTTTGTTCGACTATCATCTGTTCGCACACGGTACAACGCTTGCCGTCGGAGTGACCGGGCTCTGTGCACGTGGGCTGTTCGCCCTGTACCGTCTCGAGCGAGTGGGGGGTCATAGCCGTCTCGCGCTCTTCGGTGTTAAAGCACTTTGCGCACTCGCGCTGTTCAACGCCTTTGGATGTGCAGGTCGCCTTTGCAACTTCCTGCCAATCGCCGTAGCTATGCCCCGTCGGGGGTATTGCTTCCATTCCCGAAACGGTCGCCCCGCATACCCCGCACTTTTCGCCCGCGGTATATCCCGCCTCCGTGCAGGTGGGAGCTTTCGCCACCATAACTACGGGGGTGTGGGGGAGCTTTTGTATCTCTTCGCTCTCGCCGTGACCGCACACCGTGCAGTCGTGTTCTTTAAGTCCCGCAGCCGAACAGGTGGGGGCTTTGGTCTCGCGCCATTCCCCGTAGGAGTGGGGGAGCATTTCAGTCTCGCGCGTGACGGGCGCGCGGCACAGCGTGCACACGCTGCTCTCCAAGCCCTTTTGCGAGCAGGTCGCGGCGGTCACCGTCTGCCACGCGGTCTGGTCGGGAGTGTGCTCTTTTTTGGCGGTGGGGCGGGTCTCGGTCTGCCCGCACTCGCAGCGGCGCACTTCCTTGCCCTCCTGCGAGCAGGTCGCGGCGGTCTCAGTCTGCCATTCTCCAAAGGCGTGGACGTGCTCCGTGCACGCCGAAAAAACCAGCGCGCCCAGCATAAAGGCGCATACGGATATAAGTGAAACGAGCAGTAATTTACGGAATTTCGACATAACTCCACCTCCGTGCAGAACATTTTTTTGCAACTTTCTTTGCACTCACAATATACCATATTAATAGTAAAATGTCAATGTATATTGCAATTTTAATCTTTTAGCCACATTTCCTCTTTTTGCCGTTTAACTTGTTATAATTGCAAGCCGATACATCGGTTGAACCGCGTTTGCCTGTTTTAAGGATCGCACGGCATTTGCGTATTTGCGCCGATATGCGCCATTTGCTTGCAAGTTTGAGCGCGGTGTGTTAAAATTTTGTTATGAAACTCGATCTTTCGGCTTACAAAAATTCAAAGATCTGCGCCGCCGTCTCGGGCGGGCGCGATTCCATGGCGATGCTCCATTACCTTTTGAACCACGCGGGGGAGTACGGAATAACGCTTTGCGCCGTCAATTGCGAGCACGGTTTAAGGGGCGAACAGTCCAAAGCCGACTCTGCGCTTGTGTCCGATTTTTGCGCCGCCAACGGCATAAAACTCTACACATATTGCCAAAACTGCGCTATTCTCGCAAAAGAGCAGGGGCTGAGCGTCGAAACCGCCGCCCGCGAATGGCGCAGAAAATGCTATGCCGACGCTTCAAAAAAAGCGGGCGGCGCGCTTGTCGCAACGGCGCACCACATGAACGACAACGCCGAGACGGTTCTCTTCAACCTCGCAAGGGGAAGCGGGCTTTCGGGCGTGTGCGGAATTGTGGATACCGAGGCGGACGGGTTGCGCCTTATTCGCCCCATGATAAACGTCACGCGCGAGCAAATTGACGAATATGTGCGCCAAAATTCCATTCCCTACGCCGACGATCAGACCAATTTTTCGACCGATTACACCCGCAACAAGATCCGCGCCGAGGTGATTCCCGCGCTCGAACGCGCCGTCGGCGGTGCGGTGGGGGCTATTTGCCGTTTTGCAAGGCTCGCCGCCGAGGACGAAAAGTATCTTTCGGGGGAAGCGGAGAAGTATGTGGAGTTTGGCGCGGGTCGCGTTATCATAAAAAACTGTACGGTAAAACCCATTTTCGCCCGTGCGGCAATTTTTGCAATAAAGGCGTTCCAAAAAAAGGACTATACCGAGGAGCATATCCAAAGCCTTTTCGCACTGCAAAGCCTTAAAAACGGCAAAACTTTTTGCTTTCTGGGCTTGACGGCTTTTAAGGAAGAGGGGGGCGTCGCGATCTGCCGAAACACCCAAAAAGTGCAAAGTATATTGCAATTTTCGTTCGGAACGCACCGTTTGGGGGACGTCGAAGTGACGATAGAAAAAGCCGATTTCCCCGCGAATTTCAACAAGGGGGGAGAGGTGCTTTACGCCGACCCGAACGCGCTTGAAGGAGCGCAGATAAGAACGCGCCGCAAGGGCGACTATATAGTCAAAATCGGCGGCATAAAGAGGAGTTTGGGCGACTTTCTGTCCGAAAAGAAAGTCCCCGCAAGCCTTCGCGACAAGCTCCCCGTTATAGCCGACGGCAACCGCGTTTTAGTCGTCTGCGGCGTCGATATCTCCGCCGCCGCCCAACTCCCCGTTCCCTCTGTAAATACGCCCCCCGCCGTGGAGTTTTCTCCCGTTCCCTCAGAAAACGCGCCCCACGTCGTGGAGCTTTCCCCCGCCGCCCCCGAAAATTCGCCCCTCTTTGTCGTCCGCATAACCACCTCGTTCAAATAAGATATCACGCATAAAAACGCCTTACCTCAAAGCGCATTATAGCATGTAAAAGCGCATTATAGCATGTAGAGCGCATTATATAACATAAAAACGCATTATATAAATAATAAACACATAAATAAAAACACAGTCCGACGCCGTATTCGGGGCGTTCGGAAAAAGGAGAGAGAAATGATGTGTGCAAAAGATTATCGCGCCAGAGCGCGGGCAAGCCTCGGGCAGAATTGGACGGGACCGAAATGGGGCACGTTTGCCGTGATCCAGCTGGTGTACGTTCTTATAGAAGTTGCCGTCGGGGCGTGCAGCGTGTACGTGGGCGGGGTCGTTGCGCTTTTGATAGCGGGACCTTTCGCCCTCAGCTTTGCGACGATCGCGCTCGACTTCGTGCGCGGCGGTTCGGCGCAGGTCACAAACTTGTTTGACGGGTTCAAAAACTTCGGCTCGTCGTTCTTGCTGAACCTGTTGAATTCGATTTTTATCTTTCTGTGGACGTTGCTTTTGATAGTTCCGGGGATAATCAAATCTTACGCCTACGCAATGAGTTTTTACATACTCCGCGACAACCCGCAAATGACGGCCGACGAGGTGCGCAGGACGTCGATCGCGATGATGCGGGGCAACAAATGGCGGTTGTTCTGCCTGCAATTCAGCTTTATCGGCTGGCATCTTTTAAGCCTTTTGACGCTTGGAATACTGTCGTTCTGGATAACGCCGTACGTTCAGACCGCGACGGCGGAATTTTACGAGAGTTTGGATAAACCTTATTTTGTAAGCCCGAACGTCGGCGGAAGCGGTAACGGTAGTAACGGCGGCTTTGGCGGAAATAGCGGAAATGGTGGTAACGGCGGCAACGGTGGTTTTGGTGGAAACGGCGGTTATGGCGGTAACGGCGGCGATTTTGTTGTTGGAACCGACGGGGACGTGATGACCAAAAGTTCAACTGCTTTGCAACCCTTTGAGGAATTCAACTCCGCCGCCCCCGATGACCCCGCCGCCCCCGATGACCCCGCCACCCCTGCCGAAGAAAAGGGTAGGGAATAAGGAAGAATTAAAAAATTCGCTCCGCGGACTGAGTGGGTGCGCTTCTAATAATAACTGTCACACTGAGCAAGCGAAGCGCGTCGAACGGGTCTATTCCGCAGTATAGCGGAGTAATTATTTCAGAAAAGTGGGGGTCGGTTTCAAAGTACAAGCACAGACCCCGTTGGGATTCTCTCGGTCAATCCCGCGCCTACGGCGCGTGTCATATCCCTCGAAATGACAGTGCCATAATGCGCTCCGATATTTTCAGAAAGCGCGCGGGCGCGGCTGATAACAGCCGCGCCCGCGCGCAAACATTACGCCAACGTCCGCTCACGCCTGACAAAATTCTAAAACATATCAATTCCTGTCGGCATATCTGTCTTTCAAAAGTTGCGCAAAAACCTCGGCGGCATAAAAATATTGGGTTTTGCCGTCGACCTTTTTGAACAAGATCCATTCTCTGTTGAAATCTTTGTTGAATTCCCGTGTATGCAAAATGCCGTTTTTGATATAATCCCACAGCCTGTCACCGTCTGAAATATGATTCGTTAACGTGTGGTTGAGCGTTGCGATCATGCTTTTATCTTTAAGCGCGGAAAATACGACAATTCCGTCATCGTTGAAAAAGCGTTTCAACAGCCTTGTCGTTTCGGGATCGTCCTCATATATGTCAAACATGTAATCAGCCATTGAGCTGCCTATATTTTCGACATCTTTGACTTTAACGTCAATCAAAAACAGAGTCAATCTGCTTGCAAAATTTGTGATAAGCAGACACTTTCTTCGGTCGAAGTAAAACAGCTTTGCGCCCCATTCAAGCATTTTGTCGCCGCTTTCCCGCTCTATTGCCGAGGCAACCGACTCTTTCAAAGGAGAAGACAGCTCTTCGGGCATTTTCAAACCGTAACGTACGGCGGTCTCTTTTGTGACATAAATTATCATTTCATTAGTTCCACTTAATTGTTCGCATTTTTATAGAAACTGCGGCGTCGAGATGAAGCCGACGCCGCAGAAGATTTACATGTATAACATTACTTTTTAATTTTCATTAACTTGCATCTTCATTTTTATTGAAAATATAATAACATATCCGTTTCCGAAAGTCAATACCCGCAGCGAATCAATTTGAATCCATTTTGAAAAATATTGAGATATTTTATAATTTTCAGATGAATTTGGCGCGGTTATATGTTATAATCAGTTTGCGGAGCAATATTTAAGCCAAACGCCGTTACTATAGCTCTCAACAGCCATAATCGGTATAAACAAGCATAATCGGCATCGGCAGACGTGATTAATATCAACAGCCATAATTTTGATATTAAAAATTATTTAACGCGTTAAAGGAAAACCAATGAGAACGATAAGGTGGTTGCATTTTTCGGATTTGCATTTGAATGAGACGGGTGTGGAAACAAACCGCCTCCGCGCAAAGTTGCCGCAATATCTCAAAGGTTTGAACGTCAGCTGTGATTATGCGTTTTTCACGGGCGATTTGCGGTACGCCCCCGACGGGGATTTTCCGAAGAACTCGGCGCAGTATATCCGCGAGATCTGCGCCGCCGTCAACGTGCCCGTAAAAAATCTGTTTACGGTGGCGGGCAACCACGACGTAAACTGCTCTTCCGAGTGCAGAGACGCCGCCGTCAAAAAGGTGTTCTGCGGCAGTGATTGGTCGGGCTACTATAAGTCGGGCGTGGGCAGAATAGCCGACAGCGAACTCAACTGTATCGCCAAGGGCAAAGAGCAATTCAACAGTGTTTTGGAAGAACTCTATCGCGGCGTCGATGGCAGGATCGCGCTGTATAAAGACGCTTCCCGCCCGCATTTCTCGGTGACCACACAGCATTTGAACGTCGTTCATTTAGACACGACCATAAACTTCACCCAAGGTCAAAAGCGCGATATGATAGTGGGGACCGAGCTTTTGATGGACGTTTTGGAAAATACCGATAAGACGAAACCCACGGTAATTCTAACCCATTTTTCATCTGATTTTCTGTTGCGCGAAGAGCAGGAGCAGGTCGTTCAGCTTTTCAAGGATAACGGCGTCAAGCTGTGGTTCGCGGGTCACGAACATTCGGATATATGCAGAAAACAGTGGGATTGGTTTTATGAATTTCAGTGCGGGAACCTGCTTTCGGAGAACGGCGCAAAGGCGTGCGTAATTTTGGGCGAGCTTGATCTGGATACCCTTCGGGGCGAGATAAGCGTGCACGCATGGTTCGACAAGGGCGGCTGGGCGCGGTATCCGTTTGTGCGCACCGCCACGCGGGACGATTCTGTCTATCCTTTCAGTCTGAACGACGGCGTTGATTGGGACATATATGCCACCGAACGGCAAAATCTGAGCGATTGCCTCGATATGCAGCAGGCGGAGGGCGGTCAGTTCTTCGGCACTCGGTTCAACATAAATTTAGTGCCCGATTTAAGTTGCAACGGGTTGGTTTACGTCACCGACGATCGGGCGATTTCGTTGCATAAGGCTGTCGATTTTCTGTGGGAAGAACACGCCGAGGGCAACTGCTCGCGGCACGCCCTGCTGTTGGGCGACGGAGGCATGGGCAAGAGCACCATGCTCTATCACACGTGCAACCATTTTGTAAAAAACTGCAACAGACTTGCAATATTTGCCTCCATTCAGGTGCTCCAAGCCTCGTCGACGACTATCGTCGACTACGTTCTTAACTGCTTATTCAGGTCGAACGAAAGCAGGTACAAAGAACGGCTTTTCGCCATGTTAAGCAAACGGCATACCGCCGCCGACCTTGTGTTGTTTGTGGACGGGTTCAACGAACTCAATTCCGAAAGCACGTTCAGATATGTTGCGGAATTAAAGTCGCTCGCGGGTTACCCGGGCATACAGATAATAATATCTTCGAGGCTCGATTTTCTGCGTAACTACGGCATGGCGTACTTCGAGACTATCCGCACCGAAGATCTGCGCGACGAGCAGGTAAAGACCCTTTTCAAAGAAGCCGAATGGAGCGATATTTGGGGCAAGCGCAACTTGCGCATATTGCTTAAAAATCCCATGATGGCGTTGCTGTACGCGCAGACCTGCCCCGTCATCGAAAGGCACAGGGATTTGGAATACTGCGAATGGAAGGCTGTTTCGAACGTCTCCGACCTGTTGCACAATTACTATTATGCGCAGGTGGCGTTGCTGGCGGACAGAGCCGAAGTCAGCGGAACAAACATCTTCAACGGCATATGTCTCATCGACTATGTCATGCCCTATTTGGGCTATCGCGCCGAAAAATCGGGCGTGACCGTCCTTACCGACGACAGGTTCGAAGAGTACTTCAGATCCGCCGCAGAGCTTTGCGGTTCAGCCATTGGCGGGGAAGCGTTATCGGCAAACCTGCGTTCGGTCAAAAGAATTTACGGACTTAAACAGAGTAATGAAATAGACGGCGACGAGCTTTACGGCTTGCTCATAAACCTTATGTGCCTTATGAAAAAGGGGAACAGGACGGTATCCTTCCCCCACCAGATATTCAGGGACTACATGGCGGCAAAATATTTCTTCAACCTCTTTACGGCAACCGAGGGCGTTGCCGAAGAATGGCGGTGCCGCATACCCGAGAACGTTTTGCAGTACATACGCTTTATGGACGAAGAACCGTGGAAGCAGGGCGGAGGCATAGACGGCAAGCTCGGCTTTTACCGCGGCACGGAAAGGCGCAAAGACGATTTCTTTATCGAAAATATCATAAATTGTTGGTTGCCGAAAGACGCCGACAAGAATATCCGAAGGGATCTTTCGCGTTTGGATCTGAGGGAAGTTTCCCTTGCGGAGCATCTTAAACGCAGTTACTGCGGCACTATCGATATCGACGGAGCTATGGTGTCGAAGCAGACTTTCGTCAACGACGAGTATCACGACAAGATAATAGGTTTGGCGTTCTCCCACGACGGCAAGACCTTGGCGGCGGTCTCGGAAAACGGCTTGGTCTCGGTATGTAACATCGAAACGCAAAGCCAAATGGTCGTCGGCAGGATCGAAGCGAGCGGCGGGGCGCAGATCGGGTTTAACGAGGACGACTTGCTTTTGGTAACTTCAAACGACAAAACATGGTTTTGGTATACCCTTTCTTATGACAGGGTAACTTTAACGCAGAACGAAAGCATTTACCGACCCGAAAATATCCCGAACGGCGCAGACGGCGAAGAGGCGGCGGACGGCGTTCAGAAGCTGTATGCAATGCTTGCCGAAGAGGATCTGGTCGAGGACAGCAACGCCGTTTCGGACGATTGCCGCCTGCTTGCGCTCGGACATTCGAACGGGCTTATCCAGCTTTGGAGCGTGAGCGAAAGGGTGTGCATAGCCGAGTTCTCGCTGGGCGACAGCAGAATATGCACCGCCTCGTTTTCCCCGGGCGGGCGGTACGTTGCTTTGAGTTCGGGCGGTAAGATAGTACAGCTGTGGGATACCGAAAAGGTCGAGTTGAAAAAGGTATGTCACCTGAAAAAGCCCGTGCGGAAGGTTCGCTTTCCCGAAACGCACGCCTGTCTTGAATGTGAGTATTCCGACGGTCAGTATACAAAGATAAATTTGACCGACGGAAAGACGGAGGAGAGCAGTTCTTTACGCAGAATAACAGAACTCAAAAAAGCCATTCGCAAAAGACTGCGGGGCGTGAGCATACGCAAGATAGAGACGACCGACGACGGCAACGCCATCGTTATGGCAAACAAGTCCAATACCGTGTGGATATGGAACAACAAGCAGAGGGTGTTGAACGAATACGACAAGTTCTTTTCGAACGTGGTCGACGTTGCCATATGCAATGCCGACAGCGCATACGCGGCGGTCGTTGCGGACGAAATCATGCCGTCAAACAACACGGTAAGAAGAGAGGTGCGCGGTCAGAGGGTGGTTCGCACATTTGCGACGAGAAAGGGCAACTGTATGCAGTTTTTGCCCACGAACGGCAGAACAGTCAAAAAGTTGCGGTTCTTCACCGCGAACAGAATTATTTTGGCGGGGTTTGCCTCGAACGGCGATATTTTGATGTGGGAGTTGCACAACAAAGTTGTCGGCGGGGAAGTGCGCGGGCATTGGGATCACATAAACACGTTGAAAAACAAAACGGCAGAACCCGTCGAGTGCGCCGTCACCGACTCGAAAGATTTTTTGGGCGCATACGAAAACGGGAAGATAACGGTGATAAAGTACGGCAGTAATCAAGTTTCGGGTTTTTATGTTTTCCCGGGTATCGACTTATCATGCATAACGTGGAACGACCTTCGATGCAGCGACGCCTTAAAGACGATTTTGACGAACTACAAAAGTAAACGTTAAGCAAAAGTAATATTAACAGGTAATATTAAAAGGTAATATTAAAAGAGAGCACGCGGGAATGTAATAGCTGAAATAAAAGAATGTATACATTTGAATGTGTTATTAAATAAGTCCGTCGGGGGCGTTTTCAAACGCCCCCGACGGACTTTGCTTTACCTCGGTGTAATTGTTTTTCCCGACAGACTGCCTTTTTCTTCGGTGGACTGCCTTATTTTTACAACGGACTGCCGCATATTTTACGGCGGGCTTTTTTTACCTCATTAAAGTATAACATTCAAAAAGAGTCACATACTGATTGCAGAAAAATGGAGAGATTATGAAAGCAACGGGAATTGTCAGAAGAATAGACGAACTTGGCAGGGTGGTCATACCCAAGGAAATAAGGAGCACGCTCCGTCTGAAGAGCGGCGATCCGCTTGAAATATTTACCGAACGCGACGAGCTTATGCTCAAAAAATATTCGCCGATAGCCTCGCTCGAAAAGTTTTCGGAGGGCACGGCAAAGTCGCTCAACGAGCTTTCGGGGCTTGCCTCGGCGATCGCCGACACCGACGAAGTGCTCCACGCTTCGGGCAGGGAACGCCGCGAGTTCGAGGGCAAAAAGCTCTCGCCCGCAATGGACAAAATCCTCAAAGAGCGCAAAAGCTACGTCGCAAATCTAATTGAGGGCGGCAAAATCGTGCCCATTCTCGAAGAGCAGAGCACGCAGATGACCGCCCAGATAATCGTCCCCATCGTGTGCAACGGCGACTGCCTCGGCGCGGTCGTGCTGTTTTCGGACGAAAAGGGCGCAAAAATCGAGCCGTCGTGCATAAAACTCGCCCAACTTTCCGCCAACATTCTCGCGGGACAGTTCGAGTGATTTTAAGGTAAGAACCCCCAACCCCGCGGCTTTGCTCCGCGCAACGGTTCCAAAGGCAAAAATCCGAACTTCACCCCAACCCATTCAAAAACCCCGCCACGGTTCGGGCGTATATAATTCCAACCCCAAACATTACCAACCACTTAATATGTCACAGAGTCAATCCTTTATAAAGGGCGCAATAATAATATCGCTCGGCGGGTTCGCTTCGAAACTGCTCGGCGCGTTCTACCGCATACCGCTCACCAACATACTCGGAGGCGAGGGAATGGGGATATACCAGATGGTATATCCTCTTTATTGCATACTCTTAACGGTGTCGGCTTCGGGCATACCCACGGGCATAGCCCGCCTTGTGTCGTCTGGCAGAACGGGCGCGGAGCGGTCGGCTTTCAGACTGTACGCCCTTGTGGGAATAGCGGGAAGCCTTTTGATGTTCGCCTTGTCCCAACCCCTCGCCGCACTGCAAGGCGAACCTTCGATCGCGCTCTGTTGCAGACTTTTAAGCCCCTCGGTGTTCTTCGTGTCTGCGCTGTCGGTAGTGCGCGGCTACTTCCAGGGCAAGGGCAACATGTACCCCACGGCGGTCTCGGAAATAGCCGAACAGCTCGTCAAAGTGGGGTGCGGTTGCGCGCTCGCCTGGTTTTTCAGGGAGAACCTCGCCTTAGCCGTCGCCTCAACGCTCTTTGCCGTCACGATAAGCGAGGTCGTCACATGCGCGGGCGCGGTAATTTATTACATGAAAAGGCGGGGCAAGCTCCCCTTGTACCGCGTTCCCGCCCCGCCCGCCTCGGAGATACTGCGGTACACCGTGCCGCTGACCCTCACCGCCATAGCCCTGCCGCTTTCCCAGCTTGCCGAAAGCGTAGTTTCGGTGCGCCTTTTGAGGGAAATAACTCCGAACGCCACCACGCTTTTCGGCATATTTTCGGGGTGCGCGGTCACAATAGTAAATTTGCCCGTATCGGTGACATACGGGCTTGCGGCGGCGAGCGTTCCCAAAATATCCCCGCTTGCGGCGGCGGGGGAGTACCCAAAAGCCAAAAAACAGGCTTTTAAGGCAATCCTCATCACCCTTGCCGTCTCGCTGCCCGCGGCGGGCGCGCTCTTTGTGTTTGCGCCGCTCGCCTCGCGCCTTATCTTCGGTTCGCTCTCCGAGGGCGAAAGGTCGCTTCTCGTCAGCCTTGTGCGGATAATGTCGGTGAACGCCGTCACGGCTTCGCTCGTGCAGACCTCTTCGGCGTGCCTTACGGCTTTGGGCAAGCCCCTTTACAGCACGGTCACGCAGTGGATAACGGGCATACTGCGCGTTGCGCTCACGGCGGTCCTCATAAAATTCACCCCGCTTTCGGTCACGGGCGCGGCGGTTTCGGCAAATTGTGCGTATTTGGTTGCAACCGCCCTCAATTTCTGTTATATTATAAGGGTAGGAGAAAGACATGAAGATAACGCTCATAGGTTTGGGGAACTCGGAAGGGGACGTAACGTTAAATGCAAAGAAAGCTCTCGACGGGGCTGAGGTAATAATCGCGCAGACAGCCGCCGCCGAAAGTTACAAAAACCTTTCGGGATACAATGTAAAAACGCTCGACGATATTTATGCTTCGAGCCGCAACTTCGACACGCTCAACAAAAAGCTCGCCGCCGAAGTTCTTAAAGCCGCAAAGGAGGGGAACGTCTGCTACTGCGTCGACGGTTCGGTAAGCGAAAACGAATCCTGCAAAATTATTCTCTCGCGGCACAAAAATTGCGAGGTGTTCGACACCTTTTCAAAGGCAAGCGCGGCGTACACGCTTGCGCGGCTCAGCCGCCCCGAGGTGCTGGGCGTTTCGGCGTACTCGATAAAACAGCTCAAAAGCTGTCGCGGGGCGTGCGTTTACGACATAGACTGCGAATATCTCGCCTCGCTCGTAAAGCAACGCCTTTCGGACATCTTCGGCGAAGAGACGGCGTGCGCCTTCATTCGCGGGGGAAAGGTCAAAAAGATAAAGATATACGAGATAGACCGCCAAAAAAATTACGACGCCGCCTGCGCCGTCGCGGTTGAAGAGGGCGAGTTCTTAAAACGCGCCCGCTACGACTACGCCGACCTCGAAGAGATGATAAGGCTTCTTCGCGCCCCCGGCGGCTGCCCGTGGGACAGGGCGCAGACTTCCAGGAGCATAAAGGGCAACCTCGTCGAAGAGGCGTACGAGCTTGCCGACGCCATCGAGCGCGACGACCTTGACGGAATGGAAGAGGAGACGGGCGACGTGCTGTTGCAGGCGGCGTTCCATTCCGTTCTCAGCGAGGAGCGGGGCGGGTTCACGGGGAGCGACGCTTTGACGCGCGTCATCAAAAAACTCATATTCCGCCACTCGCACATATTCGGTTCGGACAAGGCGTCTAACGACGGCGAAGCCCTCGGCGTGTGGGAAAAGAACAAGATAAAGGAAAAGGGTCAGTCTACATACGGCGAAACGCTCTCGGCGATCCCGACCAACTTCCCCGCGTGCATGTTTGCGCAAAAGGCGGGCAAGCGCGCCTCAAAGTGCGGCTTCGACTTTCTCTCGCCCATATCGGCGTCCGAAAAGCTGTGGGAAGAGGTACAGGAAATGGTCGCGTGCCTTGCCGAGGGCGATAAAGAGGGCGTGTTCGAAGAGGGGGGCGACGTGCTGTTTTCGGCCGTCAACACCGTGCGCCTTGCGGGAGTGGACTGCGAGGAAGCCCTCCGCGCCTCTGTAAAAAAATTCATAAAGCGGTTCATAGCGTGCGAACAGCTCGTGCTTGCGGACGGCAAAAAGATGGAAGACGTAACGGCGGACGGCTCGCTCTTCGACTATTATTGGATAAAGGCTAAGGATGTCACCAAACAAAATTGAGCTTAAAGGGCTGACTCTTCCCTCGAACATACTGTGCGCCCCTCTTGCGGGGTACACCAACGCCCCCTTCCGCGATATATGCGAACGGGCGGGCGCGGGGCTTACTTTCACCGAAATGGTCTCGGCAAAGGGGCTGTGCTACGGCAGCGAAAAGACAAAGGAGCTTTTGTACCTTCTGCCAGGACAGAGGCGGATAAAGGCGTGCCAGATATTCGGAAGCGAACCCAAGTTTATGCGCAAAGCGGCGGAGAGCGAAGAGCTTTCGCCCTTTGAAATAATAGACATAAACATGGGCTGTCCCGTGCCCAAGATATACAATAACGGCGAGGGAAGCGCGCTCATGAACGACCTTCCGCTCGCCTCGCGCATAATTTCGGAGTGCAAAAAGAGCAATAAGATAATTTCGGTAAAGTTCCGCATAGGGCTTTCCGCCCAAAAGTTGCAGGGCGTGGAATTTGCAAAAATGTGCGAGGACGCGGGGGCGGATCTTATCACCGTTCACGGCAGAACGCGCGACAAAATGTACTCGGGCGGGGTGGACTTTGCCGAAATAGAAAGGGTAAAAAACGCCGTAAAAATTCCCGTGATAGCCAACGGCGGGGTGTTCTCGGTCAAAGACGCCGAAGAGCTCATCGCCAAAACGGGTGCGGACGGCGTTATGATAGCCCGCGGGGCGATGTACGATCCGTGGATATTTTCCCTTTTTTCGGGCGCAAAGCCCAACGTGCGCGCCGACGTTCTCAATCAGATTTCGCTCACGCGGCAGATCTACGGCGAACGGTTCGCGTGCGTTTACATGCGCAAGATGATAAGTTTTTACATAAGGGGCAGGGCGAACGCATCGGAAGCGCGCATGCGCCTTATGGCGTGCAAGTCGAGCGCGGAGGCGGAGGAGATAGCTAAAACGCTGTTTTGATTTTAAAAAAGAGCGCGCCCGCGCTCTTTTTTGCTCCCGCAAACTTCGTATATGCGTCGCAATACGGCGTTGAACATCGCTCCGCCTTGTTCGTGTACTTCATTGTACACTCGCTTCGGTCGTCGCTCGTTCGCCTTGTCTTGCTCGCATCTCCGAAGTTTCTAACTTCGTAATTGCAAGGGTAAACGAGCCTTTCTCACTTCGTACGGGCAAGGTCGACGACCGGCGTATGACCCTATCCCATTCCCTCCCTCTCACATACCCATTCGCTCCCCTTCGCTTGCGAGGGGGAGCTGTCCGCGAACGCGGACTGAGGGGGTGTGCTTCAAAATAATATCGTCGCACATTATTGGCACTATTCTCGCGCGGGCGTTTTCACGCCCGCGCTCTTTTTGATATCAAAAAGCAGTTTAAGTAATCCTCCCACGAGCCAAGCGTTCGAACCAACTCCGACCCCGCGCGTTCGCAACCCCGCATTTAAGACCCGCCGCAATTCGCGCCGTTTCGGCAAATTAACCGACTTTTCGACCAAACGGTTACGCTATAATAGCTGTTGCAATGCAGGTCTATATAGAGCTTGCCGTGCTCGAAAACTTCTGCATGGACTTCACCTTGCTGTACGCGGCAAAGGTCGTCTGCGGCAACGGCGCGCGCCTGTGGCGGCTGGCGGCGGGCGCGGCGGCGGGGGCGGCGTTCGCGGTGGTCTTTCCCCTTTTCGGGCTTGACGGCGGGTGGGCGGTAAGCGTTAAAATAGCCGCGGGGCTTATCCTGTGCCTTGCGGCGGGCAGGTTCGGAAGCGTTAAAAGTTACGTAAAGTTTACGGCGGCGTTTTTGATATTTTCCGCCGTACTTGCGGGCGCGCTCATCGGCATATTTTCGCTTGCGGGCGTAGAGTATATCGAGGGCGGCGGGTTTATAATTTCTTCCGTGCCCATAGGTATCCCGCTCTTTTTTTCGCTCCTTTTGATATTGGGCGCAAAGGCAATTTACAAACGCCTTGCGCGCACCCCCAAAAACAGCGTTAAATGCAGGATATATGCGGGCGGATCGCAGGTCGAAGTCAACGGATTTTTCGACAGCGGCAACAAGGTTTTTCACTTCGGAAAGCCCGTGTCGGTAATTCCCCGAAACGTCGCCGAAAAGCTCGCCGACCTTTCCCGCATAAAAGACGGGGTAAAAATACATACTGTTGCGGGGAGCAAGACGATAAAGGTGTTCACCGCCGAAAAGCTCGAAATTATTTCGGGTGAAAAAACGCAGACCTTAAAAGGGGTAAAGCTGGGGGTCAGCCCCGCGCGCATAGACCGCGCCGTGCTCAACCCGCGAATAATGGAGGAATAGATGTTCGAAAAAGTCAAACACATACTCTCGATGCTCTTCGGAAGAAACACTCTCGACTACATTTGCGGAACCGAAGCGCTCCCGCTGCCCTTTTCGCAGGAGGAAGAGAGCGAGCAGATCTCCCTTTTGGAGTCGGGCGACGAGCGGGCGAAAGCCGAGCTTGTCGAGCACAATTTACGGCTCGTCGTGTACATAGCCAAAAAGTTCGAAGGCTCGGGCGCGGACGGCGACGACCTCGTCTCGGTGGGGACGATAGGGCTAATTAAGGCTATAAATTCGTTCCGTTCCGACAAAAACATAAAGCTTGCCACCTACGCCTCACGCTGTATCGAAAACGAAATTTTAATGTATTTGAGGCGAATGTCGAGAATACGTCAGGAAGTCAGCTTCGACGAACCGCTGAACACCGATTGGGAGGGCAACGAACTGCTCCTCTCCGACGTTATGGGAACGGACGCCGACGCGGTGTACTCGGATATCGAGGGCGGAGTGGAGAGGGAACTTCTCAAAGCCTCGCTCTGCAAACTCTCCCCGAGGGAACAAAAGATAATGGGAATGAGGTTCGGACTCGACGGCGGCGAGGCGATGACCCAAAAGGACGTAGCCGACAAGCTGGGTATTTCGCAAAGTTACATATCCCGTCTCGAAAAAAAGATAATTTCCAAACTCAAAAAAGAAATTTCAAAGCAGATAAACTGAAAAAAAGCCCCGTCATTTATTTTGCTTTTCGGGGCGGGCGATCCTTAAATTCAACGGCTTTTTGCAATACATATTGAGTTTTCGCGGCTTACATAGTCAAGGAGGAGATTAATATGTTGCAGAAAGTCGTTATTTGCGGAGTGGATACTTCGGGCTTGCCCCTTTTGACCCAAGCCGAGCAGGACGAGCTTATGAAGAGATTGAAGAGCGGCGACAAAGCCGCGCGCGAGAGATTCATCGTGGGCAATATGCGCCTTGTCTTGTCGCTCGTACGAAGATTTTGGGCGAAGAACGCCAACGCCGACGACGTGTTTCAGGCGGGTTGCGTGGGGCTTATAAAGGCTATCGACAACTTCGATATGTCGGTAGGGGTCAAGTTTTCGACCTACGCCGTGCCAATGATTCTGGGCGAGATAAAGAGGTTTCTGCGCGACGGAAATTCGCTTAGGGTTTCGCGTTCGATAAGGGATACTGCCTATCGAATTTTGAAAGTGCGCGAAAAACTCGAAGAGAGCGACGACGACGTTACTTACGATAAAATAGCCCGTGAAATGAACGTTGCCGTAAGCGAGGTGGCGTACGCGCTCGACGCCATTTCCGACCCCGTAAGTCTGTACGAACCCGTCTACAATAATTCGGGCGACGCGCTGTTGCTTATGGATCAAATTTCCGACGAGAAGAACAACGACGAGGTATGGACGGAAAAAGCCGCGCTGTACGAGGCGTTGGCGCGCCTCGAAGGCAGGGAGAAGAGGATACTCTTTCTGAGGTACTTCGAGGGCAAGACCCAAACCGAAATTTCCGCCGAAGTGGGCATATCTCAGGCGCAGGTCTCGCGCCTTGAAAAGACGGCGTTAAAGCAAATCAAATCCGCCATACTGCCTTAAAGCCCGAATAAGCTACGCAAGCGTTCCGCTTGAGCGGCGTGTCGCCGCAGACGGGATTCTTAACGGCGGGGAAGTAATACGGCGTTGAGGCTGTTCAACGCAAGCGTTCCGCTTGACCAAGTGTCTTAACAGCGTTGAGATAGTCGAGCGTTTGAGCTGTTCAACATAAAGCGGCGGGCGCGTTACTCGTTTTGCTCGCATCTACAAAGTTTCTCACTTCGTACAGCAACCCAACAATCGCCCATTCGCTCCCCTTCCGTGTACTCCACTATACCCAACCCTCCCCCTTCGCTTGCGAGGGGGGAGAATGAAAGAGGGGGGAGCACTTCTAATATTATCGGAGCAATATAAGGCACTTTTCGCGCGCGGGCGTTCCAACGCCCGCGCGCCTTGCTGTGCTTGCTGTGCCGACTTCTTCGACCTTTCTCGCTTCGTAATTGCAAAAGTAACCGCAAGCCTTCCGCTTGCGGTTTGAAACGCTTGCTTTATGTGTCGAAATATGTTATTATAGTCAAAAGCGGCTACCGCCGTAACTTCGCGCGGGCGCGCGCTTTGCCCGCACGCGGGCGCGTATGCTTACGCTTATAATGCGTGTATAATGCGCGTTTAACGCGCGCAAACAGCACATATTATGCGCACATTATGTTATAAATCACATATAAAATGCGCACAAAACTGCATACAGGAGAAAATAATGATAATCACCAAAACGCCGTTCAGAATGAGCTTTTTCGGCGGCGGCACGGACATGCCCGACTACTTCAACGAACACGGCGGCAGCGTGCTTTCGACCACGTTCGACAAGTACTGCTACGTCACCGTGAGGCACTTGCCCCGCTTTTTCGAGTACACCAGCGAGTTCGTCTATTCGGTAATAGAACGCGTTAAAGGGGTGGAAGAGATCAAGCACCCGCTCATTCGCAACGCCGTAAAGTTCATGGATATGCACGAACTGCGCTTAAATTACGAAGCCGATCTTCCCGCACGCACGGGGCTTGGCACAAGCAGTTCGTTTGCGGTGGGAATGTTGAACGCCTTTTACGCCGTAAAGGGCAAATACGCCGATAAAAAGCGACTTGCCGACGAGGCTATCTACCTCGAACGCACCCTCTGCAACGAGGCGGGCGGCTGGCAGGATCAGATAGCCGCCTCATACGGCGGGCTGAACCGTATAGATTTTGCCAATAACGCCTACACGGTCAGCCCCATAGTAATGTCCGCCGAACGCAAACACCGCCTTAACTCCAACATACTCATGTTCTTCACGGGCGTTACCCGCTTTTCCTCCGACATTCAAAAGAGCACCGTGAGCGGCATCGACAAAAAAGCCCAGCTCAAAAGAATGTTGGAGCTTGTCGACGAAGCCGAAAAAGTGCTTGTGGACAAGGAACGGGATATCGACGACTTCGGCAGACTTCTCGACGAAACATGGCGGCTCAAACGCCAGACGGGTTCGAAGATATCCAACAACTCCATAGACGAGCTGTACGAACGCGGCATAAAGGCGGGCGCGCTGGGCGGCAAGCTGCTCGGCGCGGGCGGGGGCGGATTCCTCGTGTTCTACGTCCGTCCCGACGACCAGCCGAAAGTCGTCTCCGAGTTCAAAGATCTGCTTCGCATACCTTTCAACTTCGAAGAGGGCGGCACGCGCATCATCTATTACAAGGCGGAAGAGTACGACCTCGAGGGCGTGCAGGAGAAATAAAATCCCACAAGTAAAAATGAGGTAAAAATTATGCTTGCGGTTATAATGGCGGGCGGCAAGGGGACGCGCATATCGAGCGTCAACTCCGAAGTCCCCAAGCCCATGATACGCATTTTGGGCAAGCCCATTTTACAATATCAGATAGAGTGCCTTTCTTCGCAGGGCGTCGACGAGATAGTGCTCGTCACGGGTTATTTGGGGCACGTAATAAAGGACTACTTCGGCGACGGTTCGCCCTTTGGGGTTCGCATTGAATATATCGAAGAGCGCGAGCCGCTTGGCACGGCGGGCGCGCTTTACTACCTTAAAGACCGCATAAACGACGATTTTCTTCTTCTCTGCGGCGACGTTATTTTCGATATAGACGTGCAGAGATTTATGAGGGCGCACAAACGGCGCGGCGCGCTTGCCACCCTTTTCACCCACCCCAACTCTCACCCCTACGACAGCGGCATAATAATTGCCGACGGCAGCGGCAAAGTTACGGGCTGGCTCCACAAAGAGGACGAAAGGCTTTGGTATCGCAACAGAGTCAACGCGGGACTGCACGTTCTTTCCCCCAAAATACTCGATTTATTTGAAGAACCGAAAAAGACCGACCTTGACCGCGAGGTGTTGAAACCCCTCATACAGAGCGGCGGGCTGTACGCCTACGACTCGCCCGAATACGTCAAGGACATGGGCACGCCCGAGCGGTACTACGCCGTCACCGAGGACGTGCGGAGCGGCAAGGTAGCGGCTAAAAATCTTTCGGTAAAACAGCGGGCGATCTTCCTCGACAGAGACGGCACGATAAACAAATACGTAGGTTTTTTGAAAGATATATCGCAGTTCGAGCTTGAAGATGGCGCGGGCGAGGCGATAAAAAAGATAAACGAAAGCGGCTATCTTGCGATAGTCATATCCAACCAGCCCGTGATAGCGCGGGGGGAAGTCAGCTTTGACGGGCTTGACGAGATCCACGCCAAAATGGAGACCCTTTTGGGGCGCGAAGGGGCGTACCTCGACGGCATATATTTCTGTCCGCACCACCCCGACAGCGGGTTCGAGGGCGAAGTAAAGGAGTTGAAAATCGACTGCGACTGCCGCAAACCCAAGGCGGGGCTTATCTTCAGGGCGGCCGAAAAGTTCAATATAGACCTCTCGAAATCGTGGATGATAGGCGACGGCAAGACCGACGTTCTCTGCGGAAAAAACGCAGGTTGCAGAACGGCTTTGATTTTGAACGGAGGCGGGGAAAATTCCTTCAATAAAACTTCCCCTAAGGAAAATTCCGCCAATGAAACTTCCCCCAAGGAAAATTCCGCCAATAAAACTTCCGCCGACGTAAATTCCCCCAAGGATATTTCGAATGAGGGAACTTCCTGCGCGCGAGCTTTGAACGGGCAGACCGCAACCGTGCAGACGTTCGGCGCGGATCTTGTCGGCAGCAGCCTTATAGAATGTATAAACGCAATTGATTTAAGTTAAAAATATCAATATATATTTAAATTTTCGTAACAGCGGAGAGTAAATATGGACGAAAAGATCTGCGAACATTTGCGCCTTTTGGTTGGGAGATATCCTCGGCTTGCGGCGTGCAAAGACCAAATTTTGAGAAGCTACGAAGTTTTGGAAGAGTGCTTTTCAAAAGGCGGAAAACTGCTTGTTGCGGGCAACGGCGGCAGTTGCGCCGACGCGCAACACATAGCGGGCGAGCTTATGAAGGGCTTTAAGCTCAAAAGGGAGTGCCCCGCGGAGTTTGCGCAAAAGCTCAAAGAGGCAGACCCCGCACGGGGCGAAGAGCTTGCCGCCAAATTGCAGGGCGGGCTTCCCGCAATAGCCCTTTCGGATCATCAGGCTCTCAACACGGCGTACATAAACGACGTAGCGGGGGGCGGGCTTCTGACCTACGCCCAGCAGGTGTACGTCTACGGCAAGGCGGGGGACGTCTTTTTAGGCATTTCCACTTCGGGCAATTCCAAAAACGTAATGAACGCCGTCGCCGTCGCCAAGGCTTCGGGGATAAAGGTAATAGGGCTTACGGGCGCAAAGGGCGGAGAGCTTGCCGCCGCGGCGGACGTCGCCGTAAAAGTGCCCGAGACCGAAACGTACATGATACAAGAGCTTCATCTTCCCGTATATCACTGTCTTTGCCTCATGCTCGAAACCCGCTTTTTCGCGTAACGCTTTTATTTTTCCGAACCGGACGTTTACTTAACGTTAAATCGCGCTTAACAGGAGTTATAAAATGAAAGGGATAATTCTTGCGGGAGGGTCGGGCACGCGGCTCTATCCTCTGACGAGAGTGACGAGCAAACAGCTGTTGCCCGTCTACGATAAGCCCATGATATATTACCCGCTTTCTACGCTTATGACCGCGGGTATAAGGGATATACTCATAATTTCCACCCCCGCCGACACGCCCCGCTTCGAGGCTCTTCTCGGCGACGGTTCGAGCTTTGGGGTGAGCCTTTCTTACGCCGTACAGCCCTCGCCCGACGGATTGGCTCAGGCGTTCATAATCGGCAAGGATTTTATCGCCGACGACGCCTGCGCAATGATATTGGGCGACAACATTTTTTACGGTCACGGCTTTCAGAAGATGCTGAAACAGGCGAAGGACAACGCGCTTCACGGCAAGGCTACAATATTCGGCTATGCCGTAAAAGACCCGCAGAGGTTCGGAATAGTCGAGTTCGACGAAGAGGGCAACGTGCTTTCGGTCGAAGAAAAGCCCGCTCACCCCAAGTCCAACTACTGCATAACTGGTCTGTATTTTTACGACAACCGCGTAAAGCAAATCGCCGCCGCGGTAAAGCCCTCCGAAAGGGGCGAACTTGAAATAACCGACATAAACCGCGCCTATTTGGAGGCGGGCGACCTAACCGTTCAGCTCCTCGACAGAGGGTTCGCGTGGCTCGACACGGGTACTATGGACAGCCTTTTCGAGGCGGGCGAGTTCGTCCGTATCCTCTCGCAAAGGCAGAACGTGACCATTTCCGCCCCCGAGGAGATCGCCTGGAAAAACGGCTGGATAAGCCGCGAAAAGCTCATTAAGCTCGCCGGGGACTACGGCAAATCGCCCTACGGAGCGCACCTCAAAAAGGTTGCGGGCGTAAAGGACGACGAAGAAAAATAAGAAGAAATATAAAAAAAGACCAAGGCATATAAAGGAGAAAAAGGACATATGACGATAATAGTCACGGGCGGAGCGGGGTTCATAGGATCGAATTTCGTCTACCATATGCTTGCGGTTCACCCCGATCATAAAATAGTCTGCCTCGACAAGCTCACTTACGCGGGCAACCTTTCCACCCTTGAAAAGGCGGTAAAGAACCCCCGTTTCCGCTTTGTAAAGGCGGACATATGCGACAGGCGCGCCGTTTTTGAGCTGTTCGAAGAGGAAAAGCCCGACATAGTCGTCAACTTTGCCGCCGAAAGTCACGTCGACAGAAGTATCGACGACCCTTCCGTGTTCCTTCAAACCAACATAATAGGCACGGCTACGCTCATGGACGCATGTCGCGAATACGGCGTTTCGCGCTTTCATCAGGTCTCGACGGACGAGGTGTACGGAGACCTTCCCCTCGACCGCCCCGATCTGTTCTTCACCGAAAGCACGCCCCTTCATACAAGCTCGCCTTACAGCAGTTCGAAGGCTTCGGCGGATCTGCTCGCGCTGGCATATCACCGCACCTACGGGCTGCCCGTCACCATAAGCCGCTGTTCAAACAACTACGGACCTTATCACTTCCCCGAAAAGCTCATACCGCTCATGATAGTCAACGCGCTCAACGATAAGCCTCTGCCCGTGTACGGCGACGGCAAAAACGTGAGGGATTGGCTGTACGTCGAAGACCACTGCAAGGCGATAGACCTCATAATACACCGCGGGCGCGCGGGAGAGGTGTACAACGTGGGCGGTCACAACGAAATGGCGAATATCGACATAGTAAAGCTCATCTGCAAAATTCTGGGCAAGCCCGAAAGTCTTATAACTTTCGTCGGCGACAGAAAGGGGCACGACAGACGTTACGCGATAGACCCTTCGAAGATACACTCCGAGCTGGGCTGGCTTCCCGAGACCAAATTTTCCGACGGCATAGTAAAGACGGTAGAATGGTATCTTGAGAACCGCAAATGGTGGGAGACGATAATAAGCGGGGAATACCGCGATTACTACAAAAAAATGTACGGGGACAGATAAAATGAAAGTTACGGCAACAGAACTTACGGGCGCGTATATAATAGAACCGCAGGTATTCGGCGATAACCGCGGGTGGTTCATGGAAACTTTCAACGAGGAAAAGCTCAAAAACTGCGGAGTGCCCGTGCCCGCGTTCGTGCAGGACAACCAGAGTTACAGCTCCCGAAAGGGGATAATACGCGGACTGCACTGTCAGCTCGAACCCTTTGCGCAGACCAAGCTCATACGCTGTACGCGGGGGGAGATTTACGACGTGATAGTCGACGTCCGCCTCGGTTCGCCCACATACAAAAGGTGGATAAAGGTGTTGCTCTCCGCCGAAAACAAAAGACAGCTCTTCATTCCCAAGGGGTTTTTGCACGGCTTCGTCACGCTGAGCGACGACGTTGAAGTGCAGTACAAAGTCGACAGCTACTACGACAAGCCGAGCGACAGAAGCGTGCGCTACGACGACCCCGAGTTCGGCATAGATTGGGGAGCGGAAAGCCCCGTGCTCTCCGAAAAAGACCGCACCGCCCCCCTCTTTTCCCAAAGCGACGTAAAATTCACCTATAAGGGGTAAAATTCACCTATAAGGGGTAAAGTTCATATACAAGGGGAAATGTTAAATAAAAGGGGTAAAGTTCACCTACAAGGGGAAATGTTAAATAAAAGGGGTAAAGTTCACCTACAAGGGGAAATGTTAAATAAAAGGGGTAAAGTTCACCTACAAGGGGAAATGTTAAATAAAAGGGGTAAACAGTGAAAATTCTTGTAACGGGTGTAAAAGGCCAGCTCGGATTTGACGTGGTGAAAGAGCTTACAAGCCGCGGTCACGAGGTCGCGGGCGTGGATATCGAAGAAATGGATATAACCGACAAAAGCTCGGTCAAAGCCGCTTTTTCCAAATTCCGCCCCCAAGCGGTCGTGCACTGCGCCGCGTGGACGGCGGTCGACGCCGCAGAAGAGCGGGAGAACAGACAAAAAGTGCGCGCCGTGAACGCGACGGGCACAGAGAACATAGCAAAGCTCTGCGCGGAATACGGCGCAAAGATGGTCTATATCTCCACCGATTACGTGTTCGGCGGCGACGGCGTCGAACCGTGGACGTGCGAAAGCACGCCCTCGCCCATCAACTACTACGGGCAGACCAAGTACGAGGGAGAGCTTGCCGTAAGGGAAAATCTCAAAGAGTTCTTTATTATAAGAACGGCGTGGGTATTCGGCTTGAACGGCAAAAACTTTGTAAAGACAATGCTGAACGCGGCAAAGACCCGCGAGGAAGTGCGGGTGGTCGGCGACCAGATCGGCACGCCCACGTACACCCCCGACCTCGCCCGCCTTATAGCCGACATGATAGTCACGCAAAAATACGGCGTGTACCACGTCACCAACGAGGGCGGGTACATAAGCTGGTACGACTTCACAAGGGAAATTTACGCGCTTGCGGGGATCAAGACCCGCGTCGTAAAAGTGACGACCGAAGAGTACGGGCTTTCAAAGGCAAAACGCCCTTTCAACAGCCGTCTCGACAGAAGCGGGATAGTCGCAAACGGGTTCGAGCCGCTCCCCGATTGGCGCGACGCCCTCAAAAGATATTTAAAATCGCTCGGCGGCTAAAATAAAAAAACCTCGCGGCTGAAATAAAAACCGCGCGCTTTAATAAGCGCACTTTAATAAATCGTAATAAGCACATTATTAACTCCCCGCAATTGCTTTAACAACCCCGCCCGTTTATTTATCGCTCATTATTTATCACTTCATTTATCATTCCCCAAAAACTAACACAAATTTTCAAATATATCCCCATGGCGCAGAAGAGTGTTAAGAAAAACTTTATATTCAACCTCATTTACAGACTGATAGTGTTGGTTGCACCGCTCATCACCATGCCCTATGTTTCCCGCGTGCTCGGGGTCAGCAACATAGGACTTTACAGCTATTCCTATTCGATAGTCTCGTACTTCGTTCTGGTTGCGGGTTTGGGAACCGCCACGTTCGGCAACAGGCAGATAGGCTACACCCAGAATAACCCCGAAGAGCGTAGCCGCTCTTTCTGGGAGATATTCATCTTCCGTGCGATAATGTCCACGGTCACGCTCACGGTGTACCTTGTAACTTTTACTTTGATTTACAGGGATAATTGGCTCATCTATCTCATTTTGGGGTTGTATCTCGTCGACGTGTTCGTAGACGTCTCGTGGTTTTTGCAGGGAATGGAGGAGTTCGGAAAGACCGTTTCCATAAACATTCTCTTCAAAATTCTCAACATAGTTTTAACTTTAACGCTCGTAAAAACGGCAAACGATCTGTGGATATACGTGCTTTTGCTCGGTTTCGGCGTTGCGGGCGGGAATTTGTCCATGTGGGTGTATATGCCCAAATATCTTGTCAAAGTCAAGGGAATAAAGCCTTTCCGCAACATAAAGGACATACTCATTTTGTTCATACCGTCGATCGCCGTACAGGTGTACACCGTGCTCGACAAGTCGATGATAGGCTGGTTCGCGGGCGGCGACACCGTTGAAAACGGCTACTACGAGCAAGCGGAAAAGGTAATAAGAATGGCGACGACGATAGTCACCGCCCTCGGCACGGTAATGATCCCCCGCATGGCGCGCAAGTACGCCGAGGGCGACACCGAGTATATCAAATGGGCAATGTACCGATCCTACCGCTTCGGTTGGATGCTCGCTCTGCCGCTCATGTTCGGACTGATAGCCGTGGCAAGCGTGTTCGTCCCCGTGTTCTTCGGCGACGGTTACGAAAAATGCGCGCTCTTGATTATGGTATTCAGTCCGCTCAACATAATCATAGGAATGAGCAACGCAACGGGCTTGCAGTACCTCATTCCGACGGGTCGGCAGAATATCTACACAATATCGGTGGTAATAGGCGCGGTAGTCAATCTCATTCTGAACCTCATTCTCATTCCGCTTTATTTCTCGCTCGGGGCAACGATAGCCTCGGTAGCGGCGGAGACCTGCGGCACGGCGGCGCAGTTGGTGTACATTCGCGTTACAAAACAGTTCGAACTCAAACCCGTGTTCACCTGCTGGTTCAAATACGCCATAGCCTCGGGCATAATGTGCGGCGCGCTGTTCGGCATAAAGTACTTTCTGCCCGTCGAGTGGTGGTCGCTCGCCATTCTCGTTATAGGCGGCGTGATAATTTACTTCCTTTTGCTCCTTATCATGCGCGACAAAATGTGCATGGAAGGGCTTGAAAAGGGGCTTGCGATCGTAAAGCACGTTCTGCACATAAAGCCCAAGCACTCCGAAGAGGAGAAGGTCGAACCCGTTGAAGACGTTGTCGAACCCGTTGAAGCAGTTGAATCTGCCGAACCCGTTGCCGTTGCAGGCGACCCGGCGGTCGAACCCTCACCCGACCCCGCCGCCGAATCCGCAGACAAAGCGGAAGAGCCTCGGACTTCGGGAAGCGGCGAGCCTTTCGGTTCACCCGAAGAAAAATAAGATAAAAACGCGAAAAATGTCGAACGCTCCGACGTAAAAAATAAAACTTCGTAAAATATTTTACCGCAAACAATTGACAAACGCAAAAAGTAAATATATAATGTAGGTGTAAGTAAAGGAGGATGAAGCAATGGTATTTGCCGATTGGATAGCCATAGCCGTCGCGCTGGGCGCGCTTGCACTCGGAGCCGTGTTCGGCTTCGGCAGACTTCTCAAATTTTTCACGGGCGGGATAATAGGAATTATTATCTCGGGTTTCGTCTGCTACTGTATCGGCGGATTTTTCCTCGATATACCGTTCGTGCAGGATATGCTCGCCAAGTTCGCGGGGCTTTGGGGCACGCAGGAGGGTATTTTCTTCGATATACTCCGCAGTATGCACCTTGAAATAGTCGTTTACTATATCGTGCTGTTTTTGCTCGTGCAGATCGCGCGCGTCATTATCGTAAATATCTTAAAGAATATCTCCGAGGCCGATAACGTGGTCATCAGCGTAATAAACAGAGTGGGCGGCGCGCTCCTTATGGCGGCTGTCGTATTCGTCGTCGTTCTGCTCATATTCCAGATCGTGCATTGGGTAGGCGGCGGAACCGAAATCGATCTTATCAACTCGCTCGGGGGGAGCTGCTTCAAGCTCGATATGCTGTACATACACAACCCGCTCGGCGCGATAGTCGACTTTGTAAAGGGCATGTTCGCATAAAAAATCAATTCCAAAACGCATATGCGGAGGGCAAGTTTTATCGCTCTCCGCATATATTTATGTATATGGAAGTGGTTTTTTCCGAACTCAAACAAAAAGACGTCGTAAACCTTTTCGACGGCAAGCACCTCGGCAAGGTGTGCGATCTTACGTTCGCCTTTCCCGAGGGCAAAATAAAGGGCTTTACCGTGACGGGCGGAAAGGGCTTCCGCTTTACGCGGCAAGAGGAATTTATACCCCTCAAAAGCGTGGTGAAGATAGGCGAGGACGCAGTGCTCGTCAACCTCGGCGACGACCCGCCGCCGCCCCCGCCGCCCCCGCACGGCAAAAAGAACTGCCCGCCCATATGCCCGCCCGCCTGTCCGCCGCCGTAT
>CANRDY010000011.1 GCA_947629515.1 uncultured Clostridia bacterium | reverse complement strand
CAGCGGACACCCGCTGTTTTGCCGCACGAGATGAGCTTGCGCATAGTGCAAGGCGCAAGCGGTGCCCGAGCGCGGCGTTGCTCCTTACGCCGCGCGAGAACTCTCGCTCAATCCCGCGCCTACGGCGCGTGTCATATCGTTCGAAATGACAGTGCCATAATAAGCTCCGATAATATTTAGAACGCACCCCCTCAGTCCGCTTCGCGGACAGCTCCCCCTCGTCGTAGACGAAGGGGAGCGAATTTTTTTCCTTAATCCCTCCCCTTTTTCAAGGGGGAGGGATTAAAGGTGGGGGTTGTTCACGCTTGATTAGAACGCTCGCTCGTCTTGCTTTCACGTAGTTAAGACACTTGGTCAAGCGAAACGCTTGCGGCGTGGCGGGCTGTTTTAACAGCCCGCCACGCCGCTTCATATTACTGCGCCGAATATTTGGGAATTATAATACGCTCAATCGTCCTTGTAGCAAAGCAGAGCTTCGATCGAAAAGCCGATTATACGTGCGTACAGTTCAAGATCCTCATAGAACATCGCGCTTCTGCCGTGCTCCCAATTCAGAACGACCGAGTCGCTCACGCCGAAAGCCTCGCCAAGCTCCCTGCGGCTTATGAAGTAGCACATGCCGAAACAGCAGTTAAAGCAATCGTCGTCGCACTGCGGCGTATTCTTGTTATGGGCGTGACAGACAAAACTCTTCAAGGCGTCGTTCGTCAGCCTGATATCCTTAAGTTTTTCACCCGTTTTTTTCCAATCGATAGATCTTCTCTTTATCGCCATTGCGCACATATTGTAACATATTCCCACACAAATAACAAGAGTTCGACTTGTTTTTTTATTATTTTTTGCGGGGAAAATATTGCGCGTGCAGGGGGAATTTTATCTTGTTTGCTGCAACTTCAATAATGACCGTCACCCCTCGCAAGCGAAGCGCGACGAACGGGTTTGATCTGCAGTATAACGTTTTTTAATTGAAATTCATCACACTAAACCGAAAAGCGTGCTGCTCTTTGGCGGCGACGTTCTTCCGCCTCTTCGGAGTTATCGACAAATCGATAAGTGACCCCGTATTCAAAAGAAAAATCGTTTTCCTCTGACAACTCCCAATTGTTTATGTCGATGATCTTCTGCTCTCTGATTTCGGTTTTTCGACCAAGCCAAAGATCGACGATCATAAAAACGTCTTGCCTTAGAAGCTGTTTTTTTGCAAATGCTTTCAGCCATTTTAGTTCCTCAAGCGCATTTGCCGCAAAATTTTCGGATATTACGGAGCGAAGCCGTTTTTCGTAATCAAGCCCGAATTCGCTGTCTATGGCATAACAGCAGAAGCCCTTAAAGATATTTCCCAAACAACACTTTTCCTGTTCGGACAATTCCGCCCTAAATGTTATCCCGCCGTCATACCACATATCGCCGCTATGAATGGTTCTCAGAATGTCTTTATACTTATAAGCCGTCTTTTGAAGCGGCGTTTCCAAAGCCAAAAAGCATTTCATTGACATAAGCGGTTTTTTTACTCCCGAATTTCAATTTATCGTCTGTATTATATCATAGCCGCAAGCCAAAATCAAACGGTCTTAAAAGTCTTAACGGTATGGGGGCGGCGCGCTTGACAAGTCAAGCGCGCCGCTTATTCCGCAGGCACATGTCTTACCGCGCGTTTTTTAACAAAAAACAAATAAAAAATGAGGTTAAGTATTGTTAATTTTGTCGGAATGTGCTACAATACAGGCGATATGGAAATCAAGAAAAGATGCGTCGATTGGCAAAAGACGGCGGCAAAACTGCGTTGGTTGAGAGAACACGATCTGACGTTTAAGCGCAACGTCTGCGACTTGCTTGAACTGAACAGGGATAAATGTTGCGCAGATTGTGCAAATTGCAATATTTACGAAACCCGCAGTATAAGCCGCCAAAAACTTGCGGAAGCATTTTGCGTGCACGCGGATACCATAATAATGCATGAATACAGTCTTTTAAGAGTGCCCATGGAAGATTTACTGTTTTATGCGCAATTAGCCGAGACCATAGTCGAAAATATAGTATGCTTAAAGGATTAAGCAAGCGTTCCCAAGCGTTCCGCTTGAGCGGCGTGTCGCCACAGACGGAATTCTTAACGGCGGGGAAGTAAGACAGTATTAAAGTTATTCAACGTAGAGCGGCGGGCGGCATTTTGCCGCCCGCCGCAATTATAATATTATCGGAACCGCATTAAGGCACTGTCATTTCGAACGACATAAGAATCCCGCGTAGCGGGTTCGCGCGAGGGCGTAAGCCCGACGCTCTGCCGAGGGTTCCCGCTTGCGGGAAACGGCAGATTAAGTGAGATTTCTCGCGCGGCGTAAGGAACAACGCCGCGCTCGGGCACCGCTTGCGCCTTGCACTATGCGCAAGCTCATCTCGTGCGGCAAAACAGCGCACTGTGCTGTTTTGAAAAATCCGCACTCGACCCCCCGTGGTCCGCGCTTGCCCTTTGAAACGCGAACCAAAAAATTGTACGTTCATTGCCCCTTGCTTACTCCCGCTACCCCTACCCTACCCCTCCCCCTCCGAAACGGAAGGGGAGGGAATAGAAGAAAGAACAGGGGGAGGGAACACAAGGGAGGGGGTTTTCTATAATAATCACCTTATTAAACTCCGCTATACTGCGGAATATACCCGTTCGGCGCGCTTCGCTTGCTCAGGGTGACAGTCATTATTAGAAATGCGGGCGGGGCGGGCTGTGACAACAGCCCGCCCCGCCGCTAATTACAAAAAAATATCAAAATAAACAGCAAAAAAATTATCCAACCCCTTGTTATTTTTGGTACAATGTGCTACAATATAGGTGTTTTGAGGGCGTAGGGTTTTAAGATAATTGCCGTTACCTTACAAAGCCTCATACAGTGCTTATTAACCAATTAACTGTTCAGCGTAAGCAACTAAACCCCTTATTAAAATTTTTAACACTTACCGCGATTTTGTATAGAATTAAGAGATGAGCGAACTTTTTTCGAAATTTTTGAAAAAAGTTCGCTCAAATTGTTGCAAATTAAAAGATACGGTGATATAACATAATCAAAGCGCATTATGCGGTAAAAAGACCGTGTAATGAAGCAAAAGATAAGAGGGATTTACTTATGAAAAAGAGGGTAGTTGTTGCGTTGATTGCGCTTGCGATTGTCGCGGCGGCGGCTTGCCTTGCCGCGGGTTGCGAATCGGGGAACGGCGCGCAGGCGTTCGAGGAAAGGTATTATAAGGTTACCTACGTCGACGGCGGACAAGTCATAAAAGAAGTCAACGTCAAGGAGAACGCCCTCGCCGAAAACCTCGATATAAGCGGCACAAAAAAGGGCTACGAGTTTGTCTTTTGGGCTTTTAACGATACCGAATTCAACTTCAACGAGAGCATACGGAGAAACGTGCGCCTCACGGCAAAATGGGTTCCGATTAAATATACATTGACATTTTACGGTCGTGACAACCAAAAAATAGCCGAGGTCGAATACACGGTCGAGGATACAGATATAGATGAACCCGACGTGCCCGAGGTTGAGGGTTACACGGGCAGCTGGGAGGAATACGCGGCAGACGGCGGAAATAAGGACATACGCGCGGTGTACGAAGCGAATACGTACACCGCGCGTTTTGTTGTTGGCGATGACATAATTGAAGAGATACAGTACAAGACGGGCGAAAGCATAGAGGAACCGCCCGTGCCGCCGCGCGAGGGTTGCATAGGGCGTTGGGAAGACTACGAGCTTAAAGGCGACATAACCGTGCACGCTGTATACGAGCTTGCTCCCGAACCCTCGCGCGGCGGAGAAACCGTTGGCGGTGATACCGAACCGCAAGGCGGCGATAGTAAAACCGAACCCGAAGTAACAGACCCCGACTCGGAGGAAAAAGAGCCGGATATATCGCGGGAACCGCAAAATACCGATCCTTCCCCCGACGAAAACGAGGGAAATAATAAGGATAAAGATGATGGTGAAACCGAGCCGCAAACCCCGCCCGAAGAATCCGAAGATAAAGGTGATACAGAGGACGATTCCGAAAAGGGCGGACAAGGCGATATTGAGGACGGGCAAGGTGAAACAGAAAGCGGACAACAAGAGGAAACGCCCGAGGAAGATAATGACCCCGACGAAAAAACCGAGCAGGGAAACGATACCGACCCGCCCGAGGATAAGGACAAGGACGGGCAGGAAGGATCGCAAGATCCTGTTCCCCAAGAACCCAAAGAGTCCCGCAAGCCTACCGAGGGTTTGGTGTTCGAAGAAATCGACGGCGGGTTGATGGTTACGGGATATACGGGCACCGACACCGAAGTTTATATCCCGTCCGAATACAACGGTTCGCCCGTAATAGAAATCGGCGAGTATGCGTTTGAAGAGAGTCGCGTGACGGCGGTGGAGATCGCCGAGGGGGTGCAAAAGATAGGCAGATATGCCTTTTCGAGCACTCTTTTGACCGAAATTTGTCTGCCCGACAGTGTGGTTGAAATTTGCGACGGCGCGTTCTGGGGCTGCCTTAATTTGAAGAGTTTGAAGCTGGGTGCGGGGCTGAAGAAATTTGGGCGGAACGTCATTGCAAACTGCCCCGAATTGACGGGCGTGGAGTTCGCCGAGCCGACGGGCTGGCGGATAAGCTCCGACAAAGACGGCGACCGGTCCGACCCCGTTTCCCCCGACCTGCTTTCTTCCCCCTCTTCCGCCCTCGACTACCTCGCCGAAAACCTTAAAAAATATTTGCTGAGAGGGTAAGAAAAAAATATATGTAGCGGCGGGCGCGTTGCCACGCGCCCGCCGCAAGCGTTCCGCTTGACTATGTATCTTTATTGCTTAAAGGAAAACAGCACACGTTCCAATCAAGCGTGAAGCGGCGGGCGGCAAAATGCCGCCCGCCGCACACTCTTCACCACAACTTTTTTACGTAGTAAAAAAATTTCACTTGCGCGTAGCGCAAATTTCACTTTTGCCGCAAGGCAAAAAGTTCACCAATAACGACTATATCTCGTAAAAATCGGCGGAAGAACCTTCGGATAAGAGGTCCTGTAAGGTGACGCTCTGCAAATAGTCGCGGATACAGCCGTATAACCCCGTCCACAGCTTACGCACTTCACACCCGCCGCTGCGCGCGCAGTCGCTCTGCGGCGCGGCACATTCCACGGGCAGAAGGTCGCCCTCGAGGGCGCGCAGAATTTCGTACGCGGTGTACTCCCGCGCGGGCTTTGCAAGGGCGTAGCCCCCCGCCGCACCCCTGCCGCTTTTTAACAATCCGCTCTTTGCAAGCGCGGCGCAGATCTGCTCGGCATACTTCTTTGGTATGTCCTGCCGCGCCGCTATGTCCGCCGTCTTGGCGGGCTGTCTGCTGTTTTTTGCCACGTCGAGCATTATCCTCATTCCGTAGCGACCTTTTGTGGAAATCTTCATATATATTCAACTTTTTATAAATTTTCTTAAAAAAACGCCCCGTCGCCGCTCTTTGCCGCGTCCCTTTTTTTTGACGAACCGTCGGGGCCTGACCGCCTTGTACTGCCTTTTCTTAACAACGGCTCAACCGACCGTTCCCCCGAAAAAACGGTTCGAACATATAATCGGTTTTAATAGTCCTCTCCCGCAAGCAACGCCTCGCGCTCGGCTACGGCGAGGGCTTCGATCATCTCGCCTATGTCGCCCATCATAAAGCTCTCGATATTGAAGAGCGAAAGCCCTATTCTGTGGTCGGTCACTCTGCCCTGCGGGAAGTTATAGGTGCGTATGCGTTCGCTTCTGTCGCCCGTGCCCACAAGGCTTTTGCGGTGCGCGTCGTACGCGTTGCGGTTTTTGCTCTCGTAGTAGTCGTACAGCCGCGAGCGCAAGACCTTGAACGCCTTGTCCTTGTTTTTGAGCTGGCTGCGCTCGTCCTGACAGGTGACGACTATGCCCGTGGGGAAGTGGGTCAAACGTATCGCCGTTTCGGTCTTGTTGACCTTCTGCCCGCCCGCGCCCGAAGAGCGGTAGACGTCGATCCTGACGTCCTCGTCCCGTATCTCGACCTCGACGTCCTCAGCCTCGGGCAGAACCGCCACCGTTGCGGTGGAGGTATGAACTCTGCCCTGCGATTCGGTTTCGGGAACGCGCTGAACGCGGTGCACGCCGCTCTCGTACTTCAACAGCTTATACGCCCCCTTGCCGCTTATGTTTATAACCGCTTCCTTTACGCCGCCCAGCTCGGTGCGGGATATATCGACTATCTCAGTCTTTAAGCGGCGTTTTTCGCAAAAGCCGACGTACATTCTGTACAGCTCGGCGGCAAACAGCGCGGCTTCCTCGCCGCCCGCCCCCGCGCGTATCTCCATTATGCAGTTGCGCCCGTCGTTCTTATCGGCGGGTAAAAGCAGTATTTTAAGCTCCTCTCTCAAAGAGGACAGCTTTTCCTTCAACGCAAACGCCTCTTCGTCGAAGAGTGCGCGCATCTCGGGATCGCTCTCCCCCTCTCTGCCCTTTTCCGCCTCTTCGAGCGATTTTTGGCAGTTGAGGTATTCCTCGTACTTTAAGCAGGTCTCCTCTATCTCCGCCCGCGCCTTTGCCGCGGCGGCGTACTCCTGCGCGTTTTCGAGCAGCTCTGGCGAGGCAAGCCTTTGCGAAAGCTCGCCGTAACGCCCGTATATCGCCTGTAACCTTAAAATCATCTTGTCTTGCATAATAAATCGGGGAACGCGTTTTTTGAACGCTCAAAACGCGCAACGCTTTTTACCTGAAACGCCTTTGGGGGAACGTTATTTGTGCGGGAATATTACTTGTGCGGGAACGCGTTTTTTTTGGGAACGCCGCACTTTCAGAAGGCTATTTTTATGAACCTGTCGACGCCCGCAAGGTCCTTTATGACCATGGCGTACGCCCTCTTTTTGAAGAGCTGCAATATAGCTTCGGTCTGACCCTCGCCGCACTCCATTATGAGCAGTCCGTCCTTTGCGATGTAGTTCTTGACTTCCGAGGCTATGCGCCTGTAAAAGTCCAGCCCGTCCTCGCCGCCGTCGAGGGCGGCTCTCGGTTCGAACTCGCGCACTTCCCTCTGGATAAGGGGAATTTCTCCGCTCTTTATATAGGGGGGATTGCACACTATGACGTCGAACCTGCCCCTCACGTTTTCGAAGAGGTCGCCCACGACGAAGTTTATCTTAACGCCGTTCAGCCGGGCGTTCTCGCGGGCGAGCATTATAGCCGCGTCCGAGAGGTCGGAAGCCGTCACCGTAACGCCCAGCGGGGCGCACTCCTTTGCAATGGCAATGGCGATACAGCCCGAACCCGTGCACATATCCAGCACTTTGCTGCCCTTTTCAACGCTCTTTATTGCGGCTTCGGCAAGAAGCTCGGTCTCGGGGCGTGGAATGAGCGCGCGCTCGTCCACCTTTATTTTAAGACCGTAGAACTCGGCGTCGCCTATTATATACCAAAGAGGTCTGCCCGTAAGCCTTTTTGAAACTATCTCGTTTATCCGCTTGCTCTCGGAGGGCTTAACGGGTCTGTCCTCTTGCAGCTCGCTCCGCTTTATGCCGAGCACTATGGCGTATATCCACTCAGCGTCGCTCTCGTCTACACCCCTCTCGGCAAACTGCTTTTTGGTCCTTGCAAGCATTTTGGAAAGCACTCCGCCCGTGACGAAATAGCTCTCGGGTACGGAAGGATCGGCGTCCATTTCGAGCACTTTGTTGAACGCGGCTATCGCAACTTCTATCATATCCTCGTCGGGTTCGCGCGTGGTCAACGCCTTTTGGAGGAGCATGCCGGGCAGTTTGAAAAAGGTCGCCACGGGGTTGTGAAAGCGGGCGAGGAATTTGAGTATCTCGTAGGAAATTCCCGCTATAACGGGCAGAAGCGCGACTTCCGTTCCCACCCGCGCGAAGAATTTTAACACGCCGTTTTCTATGCCGTCCACTCCCGAAGCCCAGAACACCAGCGAGATGACGGCGATGTTTATTATCAAAACTATGAATATGAACGAAGTGCCGCACCTGTCGTGTATGCGCGAGACCTCTTTGACCTTTTCGGGGGTGAGGGGCACTCCGCGCTCGTAGGCGTTGATGGTCTTGTGCTCCGCGCCGTGGTAGCGATAAAGGCGGCGAATGTCTTTGAGAATGAGAATTACCGCCATATATATGAGGAAAATAACCAGCTTGAACCCGCCGAGCAGCAGGCTCGTCCACAGCGCGTCTTTCAAAACGGGGAATACGTCGGCAAGTTTTTGAACGGCGAAGTTGGGCAGGAACACGAATATCCCCACCGCGAGCACTATCCCGAGCACGACGGAGATCGCCGCAACGACATCCATTACGCTCAGTTTGAACTTGGCGGCGAGCCATTTGCTCATCTTTCCGCCCTCTTCCTCGTCGTCGCCGTACACCGCCGCCGAACGCATGAGCGTCTTTGTGCCGCGCACGAGCGATGAAAACAGGTTTATTACCCCCCTTACAAAGGGTATTTTTGCGGCTTTTTGTACGGCGGGGCTTTTGTTGAGGCGCAGGGCTTCGACCTGAATTTTGCCGTCTCCGTCGCGCACGGCGCACGCCTGACAGGTCTTGCCCATCATCATAACGCCCTCTATTACCGCCTGTCCGCCTATATAGGTTCCGCAGATCTTTTTCTTTCCCATCTTCTACCTTTTTCGCAAAGACAATAAAACGGCTTCGAAGGAAGCCGTTTTATCAGATATTGTAACGCTTTTTGAATTTGTCCACACGGCCGCCTGTATCTACCAGCTTCTGTTTGCCTGTGAAGAAAGGATGGCATTTGTTGCAGATATCGACTTTAAGGGTCTCCACGTTTTTTGTAGTTCCCGTGGTAAAAGTCGCCCCGCAAGCGCATACGACCGTTACTTCGTGGTACTCGGGATGTATTTCGGGCTTCATAGTCTACCTCGCTAAATTTCTTCTGATGCTAAACTATTATATGTCATTTAAATCTTCAAGTCAATTGTTTTTACGCTTGAAGTTGAATTTTGCGTTAATTTGCCCCAAAAAATTTATTAAAAATTTTATTGTTTAATTTTAGTTGCAAAAGCGCGGCAAATAGCGTATAATGGGCTAAAGATATGGATAATTGGTTGCTTAAAGGTTCAAAAACGCTCGTCAACGAACATACGGGCGCGGATATAACTTCCCCCACGCAGGTAAAGGTAAAGGTGTCGTACGCCCTTTTGGGAAATTACGACGCGCTTTTGTTCAGCGGAGCGGTACGCCCCGCCTATCCCAAGACGATAGGCAGAGCCGCCGTGGGCATAGTTACCGAGGCGGGGGAGAACTGCTACGGCGTTGAAAAGGGCATGCGCGTTTACTTCGAACCGACGCGCGCGTGCGGCGAGTGCGTTGCGTGCAGAAGCGGCAAGCCCCGCGAATGTCGCTCGGTCACCGTTGCGGGCAAGGACTTCGACGGGTTTTTGCGCGACTTTGTGGTGTGCGAATACACCGAAGTCGCCCCCCTTCCCGACAGCGTGGGCGATCTGGACGCGCTGTGCATAGAAACGGTGGGAATTGCCGAAAATATCTACGACAAACTCAATCTCTCTGCGGGACAGAGGGTCGCGGTCGTGGGCGGCAACTTTACGGGCAACATAATTGCGCAGGTTCTGCAATACCACAAGGTAGTTCCCATAATAATCGACAACAACCCCGCCAACCTCGAAAGAGCCAAAAAGTGCGGAATATATTACAATTTTTCCGCCGATGACGACCTTGAAGCCAACATTCTGAATGCGACGGGCGGGCATCTTTGCGACGCGGCGGTGTACTGCGCGAGTTCGGGACTCAATATGTCTCTTTCGACGCGGCTGGTCGGCGCGGGGCGCACGGTGGTGCTTTGCAGCCATTCCGCCGTTTCTTCGAGCCTCGACGCCTACGACATTCTCGACAAGAACCTGACAGTGTTCGGCGTTTCCGACGCGTACGACTACACCGACGCCGTAATAAACATGTTCATTCACGGCGCGGTCAACACCGACGTGTTCGAAAAGGAAGTGCTCACCGAGTACGACCCCGTGAAGATACTCACCGAAATGTGCTCGAAAAACGTCAACAAAAACAAGCTGACTATCATCAAAATGATACTCTGACGTGTTTTTAGACTGTTCTCAAAGGGCGAACGGCTGTGCGGACGGTACTTAAAATACGGTTCTTAAAGGGCGAACCCCCAAAAGGCGATCCTTCCCCCCGCGCATAATTTTATGCGTACCCTTCGCAAGATAATATTTTCGGTAAATTTTTTATATATCGTATTGATTGCGGCGCAGATAGCCGCAATTATTTTTTTATGCCTTTTTATCCCCGCCGTGCTCCCCCTTGCCGCGGCGTATGCGGCGGCGTGGTTTTTGAGTATTCTGACCGCCGCCGCGGTTTTGATCCGCGGCGGTTCTTCCGAGAGCAAGTGCGCGTGGTTCATGCTCATCGCTTCCGTGCCTATCGCGGGGGCGGCTTTGTACCTTTTGGCGGCGGTGCGCCCGCGCGTTTACGGCGTTTTGAAAATCAAAGACCAACCCCTCTCCCCCGCGGGCATGTGCGCCCAAAAACTGTGCGGCACGTGCGAGGCAAAGTACGGGCGCGCCGAGTATTTTCCCACGGGCGAGGCGATGCTCAAAAGGGCGTTCGAGGTCATCGCGCGGGCAAAAAAGTCAATATATATTGAGTTTTTTATAGCGGCGCGGGGCGAAATTTTTTCGCGGCTCGTCTCTTCCCTCAAAAAAGCCAAGGCGCGCGGGGCGGAGATAAAAATACTCTTCGACGGCGTGGGCACGGCGTTCAAACTCGGCAAAAAGGATATAAAAGAGCTTAAAGCCGCGGGCGCGGAAGTGCGCATTTTCAGGCGCATAACCCCCGTTCCCCGCTCCCGCCTCAACTTCCGCGACCACCGCAAGATAATTGCCGTCGACGGCGTATGCGCCTTTTCGGGCGGCGTGAATATCGCCGACGAGTACGCGGGGCTGACGTCGCCCTACGGCAGCTGGAAGGACTCGGGGTTCGCCGTCTACGGGCAGGCCGCCGCCGCGTTCGACGGCATGTTCCTTGCAATGTGGCGGGGTAGTTGCGAGCTTTCGCTCCCCAAAGCCCCTCTCCCCTTTTTTCACCTTTTGGAAGAACCGACGGGCGGCGATATCGAAGAACCGCCAATCAGTAACGTCCACCCTGCTCAATCGCCGATTTCGGGCGGCGACGTCGGGGGACGTTCAACGTGCGACCGCAGAGCGGGCGCGGTCGGTTCGACAGAGGAAAAGGGCGCAAGTTATGAAGTGTGCGGGACAGGGATCTGCCTGCCCTACTGCGGAAGCCCGCCGCTTGCCTCGTTTGCCGAGGAGATGTACGCGAACGCCATACACGCGGCGAAAAGGCGGGTGCACATAACCACGCCCTACTTTTGCGTGGGCGAAAATTTGGCGCAGGCGTTGGCGTGCGCCGCGCGGCGGGGGCTGGACGTTAAAATCATTCTGCCGCACGTGCCCGATAAGCCCTACGCGTTCGAGCTTTCCAAGGCGACGGCGGCGACCTTAAAAGAGAGCGGCGTGAAGTTCTTTGAGTATACGCCGGGGTTTATGCACGCAAAGACCGTCGTTATCGACGGCGGCGCGTTTTTGGGGAGCTATAACTTCGATTTCCGCTCGATGAGGCTCAACTACGAGTGCGGCGCGGCGTTTACGGGCGAGGTGGCGAACTGCGCCGAGCGGGACTTTGAGGCGTGCCTTGCCCAATGTGCGCCGTTAAGCGAGGGCAAAATTTCACCCGCCAAGCGGTTTTCGCGGCTTATCCTCCGCCTCTTCGCCCCGCTGGTGTAGCAAGCGTTCCGTAAGCGTTCCGTAAGCGTTCCGCTTAACCAAGTGTCTTAACGGCGGGGAAGTAGTACGGCGTAACGGCTGTTCAACGCAAGCGTTCCGTAAGCGTTCCGCTTGAGCGGCGTATCGCAAGCGTTCCGCTTGACCATGTATCTTAACGGCGTTGAGAGTGGACGAGCGCGCGGGCTGTTCAACGGGAAGCACCCCCCCCTCTTTCATTCTTTCTCGAACGGCGTAAGGGAGAACGCCGTTCTCGGGCACCGCTTGCGCCTTGCCTATGCGCAAGCTCATCTCGTGCGGCAAAACAGCGGGTGTCCGCTGTTTTGAGAAATCCGCACTCGACCCCTCGCAAGCGAAGCGCGTCGAACGGGTCTATTCCGCAGTATAGCGGAGTTTTTTATAAGGTGAATATAATTAAAAACCCCTACCCTCCCCTCCCCCTTGAAAAAGGGGAGGGAATATGAGGCGGAGGAATTACAAGGGGGAGGAATGAAAGGTGGGGGTTTACCCGCCCACGAGAAAACTCTCGCGCAATCGTTTTCTTTTGTATACCGTTTCAAAGTGCCCCGAGCAGACCACGAGAGGATTCTCTCGGTCAATCGCCCGCTAACGCGGGTCTCATATCCCTCGAAATGACAGTGCCTTAATGTGCTCCGATATTATTTATAAAGTAAGAACGAAGTAAGTTGCCAGAACGAAGTGAGAAACTTCGGAGATGCGAGTTATGCAAGGAGCGCGCGGATTTTGCGAAAGGAGCTTACAATGACGTAAGTGACTGAGCAAAAACGCAAGCGCGACACAGCAGAACGAAGCATATACGAAGTTTAACGGTAGCAAAGCGGCGGGGCGGGCTGTTTTACAGCCCGCCCCGCCGCTTGACAACTGCCTTTCAACGTGCTATCATAAAAGCACTATGAAAATAATGTTCGCGTCTGATATCCACGGTTCGGCTAAGTACTGCCGAATGGTTCTTTCGGCTTTCAAAAAGGAAAGGGCAAGCGTGCTTGCACTGCTCGGCGACGTGCTCTACCACGGTCCGCGCAACCCTCTGCCCGAGGAGTACGCCCCCGCCGAAGTCGCAAAAATGCTTGCGCCCCTCAAACATAAAATAATCTGCGTGCGCGGCAACTGCGACAGCGAGGTCGACCAAATGGTCCTGCCGTTCCCCATTCTTTCGGAAAGCGCGACGCTCCTCTGCGGCAAAACGCGCGTCTTTCTTGCGCACGGTCATAAAGAACCGCCGCCCCTCTGCGCGGGCGACGTATATGTGACCGGTCACACGCACGTGCCGCTCATCTCGCGCGAAGAGGGCTATTTGCATTTGAACCCCGGCTCGGTATCGCTTCCCAAAGACGAAGCGCAAACGCGCGCATATATTATCTTTGACGGCAAGGTATTCTTTTTGCAGGCTCTCGACGGAGAGGTTTTAGGTGTAATTTCAAAGTAAAAATTAAAACGCCGCGCCCGAACAAGCGCGACGTTTTAATTGATTCCTCTGATTTACGCCTTTGCAAACACAAGATGTTTGAAAAGCAAGCACCATACGAGGTCGATCCAACCGAAAGCCAAACCGAAGAAAGTAACGAGGATCGCTACTACTATGGTTACAAGGCTCTTGGTTTTGAGGGCTGCCGACCATCTTACGAGAATTTCCGTAACCCAGTTTACTACGGGGATTAACAGAAGGAGAATCTGGATAAGACGGCTTTGTTTGTTGAACCAGGTTGCAAACATTGTTTCCTCTCCTTATATTTTATTGATTATATTATATCATATCTCGGGCGTATGTCAAACTAATATCGACAAATATTTCACTCCTTTTTTTGGATAAATTCAAATTTTCGGATAAAGCGAAACACCGTAAAAGCATAGCCCCGCGGCTGAAAGCCACGGGGCGTTAAAACTGCTCTTTTTCGATTAGCCGAGAAGGCAAGCGTGACCGTACATAAGCACGCATACAAGGTCAACTATCCACATGAAGAACGCGCCGGGGAACACGGTGAGTATCGCGAGCACCAGATAGAGCGCGTCGATGGGCTGCTTCGTCGCCTGGTTGATGATCCTGCATATACCGTAGAAAATTTCCACAGCGGGTATGCAAAGGAGCACTTTGACGATGAGGGGCAATGAGTTCACTTGTTTGATAAGATCCTGCATATATGTATCTCCTTTATTTGAATTCATACAAAATTATATCACTAAAAAAATATATGTCAAGAAAATTGCAATTATTTGTTGAAAAAAGTTTCACACCCTTAAATATATTCATATATATGCCGGAATATGCGGCGGGACACAGCTTTGCTACCGTTAAACTTCGTATATGCGTCGTAAGCGTTCCGCTTGACCAAGTGTCTTAACGGCGTAGGCAATACGGCATTTAGGCTGTTCAACATTAAGCGGCGGGGCGGGCTGTAAAACAGCCCGCCCCGCCGCTATCCTAATAATAACTGTCACCCTGAGCAAGCGAAGCGCGTCGAACGGGTCTGTTCCGCAGTATAGCGGAGTTTTTGTAAGGTGGATATTATAGAAAAACCCCTACCCTCCCCTCCCCCTTAAAAAAGGGGAGGGAATAGAGAGGGGAAATTACAAGGGGGAGGAATAGAAGGTGGGGGTTCACCCGCGCGCGCAAATAATGTGATACGATAATATTTGGAATTGGGTGTTGGTTTCAAAGGGCAAGCACGGACCACGGGGGGATTCTCTCGGTCAATCCCGCGCCTACGGCGCGTGTCATATCCCTCGAAATGACAGTGCCATAATAAGCTCCGATATTATTTAAAAATGCAAGAACGAAGTTAAAAACTTCGGAGATGCGAGTTATGCAAGGAGCGCGCGGATTTTGCGAAAGGAGTTTACAATGACGTAAATGACTGAGCAAAAACGCAAGCGCGACACCACAGAACGAAGCATATACGAAGTTTAACGGTAGCAAAGCGGCGGGCACTTGCAAAGTGCCCGCCGCATATTTATTTACATTAAATTACACAAGTTCGATTATCGCCTCTTCGGCGCCGTCGCCGCGACGAGTGCCCAAAAGATAAATGCGCGTGTATCCGCCGCCCTGACCCGACTCTTCCTTCCTCTGCGCGTACTTGGGCGCGATCTCGTTGAAGAGCTTTTCCATTATGGGATGGCGTATATCCTTGGTCCTCTCCCTGTACTCCGACTTCTTTTCCGAAAAGGGCTTAACTTCCTGCACGTCGCGCAGCTTTCCCATGAGCGCGCGCCTTACGGCGAGCTTCTTGGGGCTGTCTTTAACGCTCTTTACGGTCGTTTCCTTGCCCTTTTTATCGGTCGTTTTAACGTCGAATTCCTCGTTGTCGTCGTAAACCGATATTGCCTTTGTGATTATCTTTTCGACGTAAGGCTGAAGTTCCTTTGCCTTAGCCGCGGTGGTTGTAATTTTGCCGTACCAGAGAAGGTCGGTCGCCTGACTTCTTAAAAGCGCGTTCCTCTGGCTTGCCGTTCTGCCTAATTTGCCGGGCATATGTCAGTCCTCCTTTTTTGAAAGTGAAAGTCCGTAGGATTGAAGTTTGGAAATAACTTCGTCGAGCGATTTCCTGCCGAGATTCCTGACTTTGAGCATTTCGTCTTCGGTCTTCTTGGTAAGGTCTTCCACCGTGTGTATGTTCGCGCGTTTGAGGCAGTTGTAGGATCGAACCGAAAGGTCCATATCCTCGATTGCCATTGCGAGTATTTTTGCCTGCTTGTCGTCCTCGTTCTTGACGAGTATGTCCATATCCCTTATGGATTCCGAAAGGTCGACGAAGAGCGAAATGTGGTCCTGCATTATCTTTGCCGCAAGCGACACTATTTCCTTTGCGCTGAACGCGCCGTTCGTCCATACTTCCAAAGTGAGCTTGTCGTAGTCGGTATTCTGACCTACGCGGGTGTTTTCAACCGTATAGTTGACCTTTTTCACAGGGGTATAGATGGAGTCTATGGGAATGTAATCCAACAGCTCCGTCCGCGTGTGGTCTGCGCCCTTGTAGCCCCTGCCCCTGCCTATCGTTATTTCAAGGTCGATTTTGCCGCCCTCGTCGATAGTGCATATGTGCTGGTTGCCGTTGATTATCTCTATCTCGGCGTCCTCGGCTATGTCGCTCGCCTTAACTTCGCAAGGTCCCTCTTTGTAGAGGTGAACGACCTTTACGTAATCCTTATCGGTGACCGCCGTCTTTATGGCAAGCGATTTGAGGTTGAGGATTATTTCGGTAACGTCCTCTTTAACGCCCGCAACGGCGGAAAATTCGTGCTTGACGCTGCCGTCGAGGAACCTTATCCCCTGCGCCGCCGCACCGGGAAGCGCGGAGAGCAGTATTCTTCTGAGGCAGTTGCCTATCGTAAGCCCGAAGCCCTTTTCAAGCGGTTCTACGACGACCTTGCAATAGGACTGGTCCTCGCTCTCTTCCGCCTCCAATTTGGGCATATCCATTTCGATCATAAAACTTCCTCCTTAATTTATGGTTTTACTTGGAGTACAGCTCGACAATCATGTGTTCGGCTATCTGACTGTCTATATCGTCCCTCTGAGGAAGCGCGAGTATTTTGCCCTCTAACTTGGCGGGGTCGAATTCCAGCCATTTGGGCATGTTCGCCGCTTTCATCGTCTTTATCTCTTCGAAGAACTTGTTGCCGCTCTTGCTCTCTTTAACGGTTATAACGTCGCCCGCCTTTACTATGAAAGAGGGAATGTTGACCTTTCTGCCGTTTACGAGGAAGTGACCGTGATTGACGAGCTGGCGGCTCTGCGCGCGGCTCGCGCCTATGCCCATGCGGAATATCACGTTATCGAGCCTGCGCTCCAAAAGGGAGAGCATGTTTTCGCCCGTGATGCCCTTCATTGCGTCGGCGCGCTCGTAATATGCGCGGAACTGTCCTTCCTGCACTCCGTATATGCGCTTTACTTTCTGCTTTTCGCGCAGCTGCTGTCCGTATTCGGAAACCTTCTTCCTCGACGCGCCGTGCACGCCGGGAGCCAAGGGTCTTTTATCGAAGGGGCATTTGCCCGTGTAGCACTTGTCGCCCTTCAAAAAGAGCTTTGCGCCCTCTCTTCTGCAAAGACGGCATTTTGCCTGCCTGTAAGTTGCCATTTTTTATACCTCCTTCCTTATACTCTGCGGCGTTTGGGGGGTCTGCATCCGTTGTGGGGTATGGGCGATACGTCGGAGATGAGCGTTATCTCCACGTCGCACGCGCCTATTGCCCTTATTGCCGATTCCCTGCCCGCGCCGGGACCCTTTACGTACACTTCGACCGAACGAAGTCCGTGTTCCTTTGCCGCCTTTACCGCCGTTTCGGTCGCCATCTGCGCCGCAAAGGGCGTGCCCTTCCTCGATCCTTTGAACCCGAGGCTGCCCGCCGACGACCAGCTTATGGCGTTGCCCTGCGCGTCGGTCACCGTTACGAGCGTGTTGTTGAACGAGGACTGAATGTGCACCTGACCTCTGTCGACCTTTTTAAGCTCACGGCGTTTTCTCGTCGTAGTCTGTTTTTTCTGTTGCTGTGCCATATTCTATACGTCCTCCTTACTTCGCGCCCTTCTTCTTGGCAACCGTGCGGCGGGGACCCTTTCTCGTCCTCGCGTTGGTCTTGGTGGACTGACCCCTTACGGGAAGCCCCTTTCTGTGCCTTATCCCGCGGTAGCAGCCTATTTCCATAAGGCGTTTGATGTTGAGGGATACCTCGCTCCTGAGTTCACCCTCAACCCTTATGTTGTGATCGATATATTCTCTTAATTTGGATACGGTGGTCTCGTCGAGGTCTTTGACCCTTGTATCGGGGTCGACGCCCGTCGCCGCAAGAATCTTCTGCGACGTTTTAAGCCCTATCCCGTAGATGTACGTGAGCCCTATTTCGACTCTCTTTTCTCTGGGTAGATCTACGCCGGCAATACGTGCCATACAAAATTTTCTCCTTGTTTATATTAAAAATGAGTGTATGTCAACCGACGCCCCGTCCCCCGATAGATCGGAATGCGGGGGGATAAGACGCGGAATTGTTTTCGCTTTTTTAAAGCGCGTCAAAGCGCGCGCGGTATGCGTGCGCGTTCGAATAACTTAACCCTGACGCTGTTTATGGCTCTTGTTCTTAGAGCAAATTACCATAACTTTGCCGTTACGCTTTATGACTTTGCACTTGTCGCACATGGGTTTTACGGAAGGTCTTACTTTCATGGTTGTTCTCCTTGAATGTTTCGGCTCAGTTCTTGCTGCGCCACGTTATTCTGCCTTTGGTCAAATCGTAAGGGCTTATTTCGAGCTTTACGCTGTCGCCCTCGATTATCCTTATATAGTTGAGTCTGAGCTTGCCCGATATATACGCCGTTATGACGTGCCCGTTTGAAAGCCGTACCTTGAAGTTGGCGTTGGGCAGACACTCTATTACTTTTCCCTCGGTTTCGATTACGTCGTCCTTCGACATTAAGCACTCCTTTATTTATTTTCGCCCTCGCCGCCTTTTACATCGTTATAGGGACGGAGCGCGGAATATATCTCGGTGTCGTACACCTGCCTGCCCTCTTCGAACTTTTCGGCTATCGCCTCGGCAAGATCGGGTAAAAGCGTGAGATGTTTTATATTTTTTTTCTTTGGAGCGGAGAGTTTGCGGAAGTTACCGTCGGTCACGGTCACCGTGCCGTCCTTATTGACCTCTTTTATGAGGTAATATCTTCCCTTGTCCCGCCCTTGCCGGCTGACGCAAACGCCGCCTCGCCGGGGTGTGGTCACTTTCATAAGCTCCTCAAAGCGTCAAAATCTCTGCGCCGTCCTCGGTAATGAGCACCGTGTTTTCGTAGTGCGCCGAGGGAAGCCCGTCCGCCGTCGTCACCGTCCAGCCGTCCTCTCTCGAGAAGTTGACCTTGTACGTGCCCATGTTTATCATAGGTTCGATACAAATAGTCATTCCCGCTTTGAGGCGCATGCCCGTGCCCTTTTTTCCGTAGTTGGGAACCGAGGGGTCCTCGTGCATTTCCCTGCCTATACCATGCCCCACGAGCGCCCTTACGACGCTGTAACCGTGGCTTTCGGCGTGAGTCTGCACGGCGTTGCCGATATCGTAGAGCGGCGTGCCCGCCCTGAGCCCCTCGAGAGCCTTGAAAAAGCACTCCTCGGTGACTTTTACGAGCTTTCTCTTCTCTTCCGAGACGTTGCCGATGAGGAACGTCCTCGCCGCGTCGCCGTTATATCCGTTCTTTTCGGCGGTTATGTCGACGCTGACTATATCGCCGTCCGAAAGCACTCTGTCGGAGGGTATTCCGTGAACGACCACCTCGTTTACGGAGACGCACGAGCTTGCGGGATAGCCGCAGTAGCCGAGGCTCGACGGGGTCGCCCCCTCTGAGATTATATACTTGTATACGAGTTCGTCGACCTGCTTGGTGGTCATTCCCGCCCGTATGTTCCTCCCCACGAATTCGAGGGTCTTTTTAACAACGCGGCAGCTCTCGCGCATGAGCGCGATCTCCTCCACAGACTTAACGGTCACCATTTCATTCGCCGAGCGCAAGCACTATCTGCGCAAATACCTCGTCGGGCGAACCCTTGCCGCCGTGCACCGTGACGAGCTTGCCCTTTTTTTTGTAGTAACCTATGAGCGGAGCCGTCTGCTCCTCGTAGGTTTTAAGACGGGCTTCGACGGTGGCGGGGTTGTCGTCTTCCCTTATATACAGCTCCCTGCCGCACTTTGCGCACACGTTGGAACCGTTGAGGGTGGAGACGTGATAGCTCTCGCCGCACGAGCATACCCTTCTGCCGCAGATCCTGTCCATCAACAGGTCGCGGGGGACGTCGATATTTAAGCAGACGTCGATAGTTGCGAACTTCGAGAGTTCTTCGGCCTGAAAGAGATTGCGGGGGAAGCCGTCGAGCATATACCCCTTTTTTACGTCCTCTTCCGAAAGGCGGTTCTTTACTATCTCGCACGTCACCTCGTCGGGGACGAGCTTGCCCGCGTCGATATACGACTTTGCTATTTTGCCTATAGGCGTTCCGCCCTTTATGTTTGCGCGGAATATGTCGCCCGTGGAGATGTGCATCAAGCCGTACTTTGCGGCTATTTTGCTCGCCTGCGTGCCCTTGCCCGCGCCGGGCGCACCCAAAAGAATTATGTTCATTACTTCAAAAAGCCCTTGTAGTTCTTCATCATAAGCTGGCTTTCCATCTGCTTGTCGAGTTCGAGCGCGACGGAGACGACTATGAGTATACCCGTGGTGGAGAACACCGAAAGCAGCGACGTCGCACCCGCCGAAATTATATTCAGGCTTGTGAGCACCATCGAGAGGATCGAGGGTATGAACGCCACGAGCGAGAGATATATCGCCCCGAACAGGGTTATGCGGTTGGAGATCTTTTTAAGATAGAGCGCGGTGGGCTTGCCGGGGCGTATGCCCTGTATAAAGCCGCCGTTCTGCTGAATGGTCTTGGAGACGTCCTCGGGGTTGAACTGCATCGACGCATAGAAGAACGCAAACGCGAATATGAGCACGCACAGCGTTATCATGTATATGAGCTGTCCGTACCACTGCGACGACGAACCCGAGAACCAGAGGGTTATGCCCTGTTCCGCGCCGCTTCCCGGCCAGAAGAGGGATATTATCATCTGGGGGAAGGAGATGAGCGCGAACGCGAAGATGAGGGGCATAACGCCCGAGCCGGAGATCCTTATGGGAATGACCGACGACTGTCCGCCGTACATTCTTCTGCCCTTGACCTGTTTTGCGTACTGTACGGGTATTCTCCTTTCGGAGAGGTCGACCGTGACGATCGCCGCAAACTCCACGATGGTCAGAAGCACGAACCCGAGAATTTCCCAGAACGCGTTGACGTTGGTCGTGAAGCCCTCCTGAATTTTGGAGATGACGGTAAGTCCCGCCGTCGACAGTATGCCGATGAAGATGATGAGAGATATGCCGTTGGATATGCCGTATTCGGTTATCCTCTCGCCTATCCACATGACGAGCATCGCGCCCGCCGTGTAGACGGTCGCAAGGAATATGCCCGCCAACCACTGCGCTCCCGTTACGCCTATCGTGTTACTGCCGAATATTACGAGGTCGAGCGCGTTGCCCTGTATGCCGAAGTTGACTATTATTCCCACCGCCTGCGCTATGGCAAGACCTATGGTGACGTACCTCGTTATCTGGGCTATCTTCTTTCTGCCGTCCTCGCCCTGCTTCGAAAGCCTTTCGAGCGCGGGTATGCCCACCGTAAGAAGCTGGATTATTATCGAAGCGTTGATGTAGGGGCTTATGCCGAGCGCGAACAGCGTTGCCTGCGCAAGCGATCCGCCCGTAATGGACGACATTACGCTCAGAAATTCGTTGCCCGATATTTCGTTGTAAAAGGTAGCCGTGTCAATGCCCGGTACGGGTATATAACAGCCCAGACGGAAGATGAGAAGAAGCAATAAGGTTATCCATATCTTCTTCCTTATCTCCTTTACCTTAAAACAATTCTTAATTGTTTCAAACATATCAAACCTCGTGCGCCGCCCTTATAAGACGGGTGAGTTTACTCTGCGGTCTCGGCTTTGCCGCCCGCCTTTTCGATGGCTTCCTTTGCGCTCGCCGAGAACTTCGCCGCCTTTACGGTCAAAGCCTTGGTCAGTTCGCCCTTGCCCAAAACTTTAAGCCCCGCCGAGTTCTTTACGTGCTTGCAAAGCCCGTGTTCCTCCGCGTAGGCAAGGTCTACGACCGTCCCCGCGGGCAGATTTTCGAGCGTGCCGATGTTGACTATGGTGTATTCCACAGCCCACTTGTTGTGGAAGCCGCGCTTGGGTACGCGCCTGTGCATGGGCATCTGACCGCCCTCGAAGCCGGGACGAACGCCGCCGCCCGAACGCGCCCACTGTCCTTTATGTCCTTTGCCCGAAGTTTTGCCGAGTCCCGAGCCTATGCCCCTGCCCAATCTCTTGGCGGGAATGTTCGAACCCTCTGCGGGCGATAAAGTGTCTATTCTCATATAAGCACCTCTTTTATGCCTGTTCGATTTTGACGAGATACGCGACCTTGCGGAGCTGACCCATGTTTGCGGGCGTCTCTTCGAAAGTCTTGCTCTGTCCTATCTTTTTAAGCCCCAACGCCGCCATCGTCGCCTTTACCGACGCAACTTCGTTGGAATAGCTCTTCGTAAGCGTTACCTTTATCATTCCAAGCCTCCCTTACGCTTTAAGGTCTTCCACGCTCTTACCGCGGGCGGCGGCGACCTCTTCGGGCGATTTAAGCTCGAACAGTCCGTATATTGCCGCTTTTACGCAGTTGATGGGGTTGGAAGTTCCGTGCGATTTGGTTCTTACGTCCTTTACGCCCGCGGCCTCCATGACCGCGCGCACGGGACCGCCCGCTATAACGCCCGTACCTTCGGCGGCGGGCATCATGAGAACCGACCCTCTGCCGAATACGCCGAGCACCGTGTGGGGTATGCTCGTTCCCTGCAGGTTGACCTTGCGCATGTTCTTCTTTGCCTGCGCGTTGGCTTTTTCGATGGCTTCGGGGACTTCCTTGCTCTTGCCGAGTCCGTAGCCCACCGAGCCTTTGCCGTCGCCTACCACGACGAGAGCCGCAAAGCGCATGTTCCTGCCGCCCTTTACCGTCTTGGTGACGCGGTTGACCTGTATGAGCTTTTTGACAAGCCCGTCGTCCTCTTGCCTTTTCCTTTGATCCCTTCTCTGAGGTCTTTCTTTCTTCTCTTCCATTTCGCGCTCCTTAGAATTTGAGTCCGGCTTCTCTCGCGCCGTCGGCGACCGCCTGCACGCGACCGCAGTAAAGATATCCGCCCCTGTCGAACACCACGCTCTCTATGCCGAGAGCTTTTGCCTTTTGTCCGACCGCCTCGCCAACGGCCTTTGCCGCCTGCGTCTTGGTCATGTCGGCGATCTTTGCCTTTACGTCTTTTTCAAGCGTCGAGGCGGAGCACAGCGTCGTGCCCTTCGTGTCGTCGATTATCTGGGCGTATATGTGATTGAGAGAGCGGAAAACGCTCAGTCTGGGAACAGCCGACGTGCCGCTTATCTTTTTGCGGACGCGCGCATGACGGCGTTGTCTTTCCTTGTTCTTGTCTATCTTGTTTATCATAACGATCTCCTTCGGGCAGTCCGCCGATAAAGCGGGTTGCGCCCCGTCCGCTTGCGCGGCGGGCGTTACTTCTTGCCCTTGCCTCCCGTCTTGCCTTCCTTACGCTCGATCACTTCACCCTTGTACGAGATGCCGTAACCGTGGTAGGGTTCGGGAATTCTTATCTTGCGGATATTCGCCGCCGTCTGACCTACGACCGTCTTGTCGATGCCCGACACGGTTATTTCCTTGTCGCTCGGGCAGGCGAACGTCACGCCCGCGGGTTCGGAAAATTCGACGGGGTGCGAAAAGCCCACGTTCAGAACTATCTTGTTTCCGCTCTTTGCCACCTTCCAGCCTACGCCGTTGACGTTGAGCGAGATGGTGTATCCCTCCGAAACGCCCACGACCATGTTGTGCAAAAGCGCGCGGTAAAGTCCGTGCTTTGCGTCCGTGCCCTCGGCTTCGGAGGTCTTTATCACCTCCGCCTCGGCTCCGTTCACCTTTACGTCAATATCTCCCGTCACCTTTTGGGTGAGCACGCCTTTGGGTCCCTTTACGGTAATAACGCCCTCTTCGAAGGCGACCGTAACGCCCGCGGGCAGAGCTACGGGTAATTTACCAATTCTCGACATAGCTGCCTCCTCACCAGATATAGCAGAGCACTTCGCCGCCTACGTTCTGCGCCTTTGCCTGCCTGTCCGTCATTATGCCCTTGTTGGTCGAAAGCACGGCTATGCCGAGCCCGTCCATTACGCGGGGCATGTTCTCAACGCCCGCATACGTGCGCAAGCCGGGCTTGGATACCCTTTTGAGTCCGTTTATTACGTTCTTCTTCTTGCCGACATATTTGAGGGTGATTATTATCTTTCCGTTGTAGCCGTCCTCAGCTATCTTCACGTCTTTGACGTATCCTTCCGAAAGCATTATGTCGGCTATCGCCTTTTTCATGTTGGACGAGGGAATTTCCACCGTCTCTTTGTTTGCCCTTATCGCGTTCCTCACGCGGGTGAGCATATCTGCAATGGGATCTGTCATAACTTTCTCCTTACCAACTCGATTTCTTCACGCCGGGGATCTGTCCCTTGTAAGCAAGATTGCGGAAGCAAATACGGCACACGCCGTACTTTCTGAGCACCGCGTGCGGTCTGCCGCAAATGGAGCACCTTGTGTAAGCTCTCGTTGAATATTTGGCAGGTCTCTGCTGCTTGTTTATCATTGATTTCTTTGCCATATTTACTCCTTACTTCTTAAAGGGCATTCCGAGCGCCCTCAAAAGCTCTCTTGCTTCTTCGTCGGTCTTTGCCGTGGTCACTATGCAGATATCCATACCCCTGATCTTCTCTACCTGATCGTATGAGATCTCGGGGAATATGAGCTGTTCCTTTACGCCCATGCAGTAGTTGCCCTTGCCGTCGAAACTGTCGGTGGGAACGCCGCGGAAGTCGCGCACGCGGGGGAGCGCGATCGACACGAACTTGTCGTAGAAGTCGTACATCATTCTGCCGCGGAGGGTGACTTTAAGTCCTACCGTCATGCCCTCTCTCACCTTGAAGTTGGCTACCGATTTTTTTGCCTTGGTGAGCACGGGCTGCTGACCCGTGATCTGCTTCAATTCGTTCTGCGCTATCTGTATGGACTTTGCGTTGTCCTTTATGTCGCCGAGTCCCGAGCTTATTATTATCTTGACGAGCTTGGGAACCTGCATGGGGTTCTTGTAGCCGAATCTCGACGTAAGGGCGGGCACTGCTTCCTTTTCGTATATCTGCAAAACTCTGGGAACATACTTTTCGGCTGTTTCCTGTTTTGCCGCTTTTTTCGCGTTTGCCATCTTACGCCTCCTTATTCGTCCTTATCTTCGGCGGATTCGCCCTCCGCCGCTTTCTTCGCGCGCTTTCTGACGCGCTTTTTGGGTTCCTCTTTCTTTGCGGCGGCCTTTGCGGTTTTGCCGGAGTACGCCTTGTCGAGCGTCGCCCCGCACTTGGGGCATACCCTGTGCTTTACTCCGCCCTCCGCGCTGTGCTTTACCCTTATGGGCTTCCCGCACGCGTCGCACACGACCATTACGTTGGACGCGTCGATGGGGGCTTCGATCTCGACTATCTGCGAGACCTCGTTCGCCTTTCTCGCCTTTTTGGACTTCTTGTGAAGGTTTATGCCCTCCACCGTCACCGTGCCGTTCTTGGGAGAGGTGGCGATAACTTTGCCCTGCCTGCCTGCGTATTTACCGCAGATAACGAGTACGTTGTCGTTGAGTTTTACGTTCATAACTTTCTCCTCACCTTACAGCACTTCCGGCGCGAGCGAAATTATCTTCATGTAATTCTTTTCGCGCAGTTCCCTCGCTATCGGTCCGAATATACGCGTTCCGCGAGGCTCCTGGTTTGCGTTTATTATAACTGCGGCGTTGTCGTCGAACCTTATATAGGTACCGTCGCCCCGCCTGATGCCCTTTGCGCTGCGCACTACCACCGCCTTGACCACTTCGCCCTTTTTAACGGCTCCGCCGGGGGCTGCGGTCTTGACGGAGCAGACGATAACGTCGCCGATGTTGGCGTATTTGCGCCACGATCCGCCGAGCACCTTTATGCACATAAGCTCTTTCGCGCCGCTGTTGTCGGCGGCTTTGAGCCTTGTCTGAGGTTGTATCATAAATCTCACTCCTTTTTTGATTTGAAATTACAACTGTCGCAGAGGATTGCCCCGCCGCGCACATAAGCGGGGTGAGTCGCCCGCTCTCCTTTGCGCGTACCGTTCAATCTTGCTCTTTACTTTCGCGGAAATTTATTCCGCTTTTTTCGGCTTTTCAGCCATAAATTGCAATATATATTGCGTTTTTTGCGGTTCGAACTTGATTTTTCAGATCCTTTCCCCGCTTTTTGCGCGGTAATTTATCCGCGTTATTACTTCGCCTTTTCGATTATTTCCGCGACGCGCCAGTTTACGGTCTTTGCGAACTTGCGGGTCTCGACGATGCGCACGGTGTCGCCTTCGCTGCACTCGTTGTTCTCGTCGTGAGCCTTGAAGCGGGTAGTCTTGGTTATGGTCTTTTTGTAGAGGGGATGCTTGGATTTTTCGGTCACGGCAACTACCGCCGTCTTATCCATCTTGCTCGACACGACTATGCCGACTCTCTCCTTTCTCAAAGTTGTCCTTTCTTGCATTTTCTACTCCTTTACGCCTTTAACTGCCTTGCGCGGATGACCGTGTTCACCCTTGCGATGTCCTTTTTTACGAGGTTTATCGAAAGGGGGTTTTCGAGCTGACCGCTCGCATGGCGGAAGCGGAGGTTGAACAATTCGGTCTTCAGTTCCTGAAGCCTTTTATTGAGCTCCTCGTCGCTCAGATTTACTATTTCCTTAGCTTTCATTTGCCTCACCGCCTTCGTCGCATTTCCTTACGAACTTGCATTTTATGGGGAGCTTGTGTCCGGCAAGCCTCATGGCTTCCCTTGCCACGTCCTCGCTGACGCCCGACATTTCGAACATTACTCTGCCGGGTTTGACAACGGCTACCCAATACTCCACCGAACCTTTACCTGAACCCATACGGGCTTCGGCGGGGTGTTTGGTTATGGGTTTGTGGGGGAATATGTCTATCCAAACCTGACCGCCGCGCTTGATGAACCTCGTCATCGCGATACGCGCCGCCTCTATCTGGTTGGAAGCTATCCTGCCGCCCTCTTCGGCAACAAGTCCGTATTCGCCGTAGGCAATTTTATTGCCCTTCTGCGCACGGCCCTTTATCTTGCCGAGATGCTGTTTTCTTCTTTTGACTCTCTTGGGCATTAACATGGTTTACTCTTCGCCTCCCTCGGATATGATGAGCCTCTTTGCTCTGTCGAGCACTTCGCCCTTGTATATCCAGCACTTTACGCCGAGAACGCCGAAAGTGGTGTGGGCTTCCGCAAAGCCGTAGTCTATGTCCGCGCGGAGGGTCTGAAGGGGTATCGACCCCTCGTGGTAGCTCTCGCTTCCGGCAATTTCCCTGCCGTCGAGTCTGCCGCCGACGTTTATCTTAACGCCCTTTACGCCCGTCTTTGCGACTTTGGCTATCTGCTGTTTTACCGCCCTTCTGTAAGATACGCGCTTTTCGAGCTGGGCGGCGACCGCCTCGGCTACGAGCTGTGCGTCCTGATCTATCCTTTCGATCTTTCTGACGTTGATTATGATGACCTTACCCTTGGCTATTTTGGCAAGGTCCTTTTTTATTACTTCTATCTCCGAACCCGCCTTGCCGATGAGAACGCCGGGGCGACCCGTGTAAATTCCCACTTCTATCTTATTGGCGGCGCGGACTACGGTTATTTTGCTTATAGCCGCGTCGTAATACTTCTTTTTGAGGAAGGCACGGATATCGCTGTCCTCTTTGAGCTGAGGCGCGAAGTTCTTTTTATCGGCGTACCACTGGGTGTCCCACGCCGATATTATTCCTACTCTTAAACCGTGAGGATTAACTTTTTGTCCCATATATCTCTCCTTATACCTTCTTCGCGTCGAGTATGACGGTTACGTGGCTCGTTCTTTTGAGTATCGCATGACCTCTGCCCTTGGATACGGGCTGCATCCTTTTGAGATGAGGTCCGCCGTTCGCGAAGGCTTCGGCTACCACAAGGTCGCTTCTGTCCATGCCGTTGTTGTGCTCGGCGTTTGCCGCAGCGGACAGGAGGACTTTTTTAACTTCGTCGCAGCCGCCCTTGTTGCAGTAGGTGAGTATAGCCTCCGCCTCTTCGACGCTCTTGCCGCGTATGAGCGCGAGCACCGTTCTTATCTTATAGGGAGAAATTCTCAGGTATTTTGCCGTAGCGTAGGGGCGTTTGTCCTTGTTCCCGGCAATTCTTTCCTGCTTTTTATTCATATTGCTTGCCATAACTTACTCCTTACTTCTTGGCGGCGGCGGACTTTGCCGCGTGGCCCCTGAAAGTGCGGGTGGGCGCGAACTCGCCGAGCTTGCAGCCTACCATGTCCTCGGTAATGTATACGGGCACGTGCTTTCTGCCGTCGTAAACGGCTATCGTGTGTCCTACCATCTGGGGGAATATCGTCGTCGCGCGAGACCACGTCTTTACGACTTTCTTCTCGCCGGCAGCGTTCATCGCCTCGATTCTTGCCATAAGTCTTTCTTCGGCATAAGGTCCTTTTTTGACGCTTCTTGACATCTTCTATTCCTCCTTAATTGATTCTCTTTAATATGAATTTGGAAGTGGGATTCTTCTTCTTTCTCGTCTTATATCCCAGCGCGGGCTTGCCCCAAGGGGTCATGGGACCCGCGTGTCCGACGGGGCTCTTGCCCTCGCCGCCGCCGTGAGGGTGGTCGTTGGGGTTCATGACCGAACCGCGCACGGTGGGACGTATTCCGAGGTAACGGGTCTTGCCCGCCTTGCCCACGCGGATTATCTCGTGTTCGAGGTTGCCCACCTGTCCTACCGTAGCCCTGCACGCGAGCGATACGAGCCTCATTTCGCCCGAGGGCATTCTCAGCGTTGCGTACGCGCCCTCTTTTGCCATTATCTGCGCGCTTATGCCCGCCGCGCGCGCTATCTGCGCGCCCCTGCCGGGTTTAAGCTCGATGGCATGAATGACCGTACCTACGGGGATCTCGGAAAGGGGCAGGCAGTTGCCCGACTTGATGTCGGCGCCCGCGCCCGAGAGCACTTTGTCTCCCACGTTCAGACCGACGGGAGCGAGAATGTATCTCTTTTCGCCGTCCGCGTAAGCAAGGAGCGCGATGTTTGCCGAACGGTTGGGGTCGTACTGTATCGACTTGACCGTGGCGGGAACGCCGTCCTTGTTGCGCTTGAAGTCAATTACTCTGTATTTGATCCTGTTGCCGCCGCCTATGTGGCGAACGGTTATCTTGCCTTGATTGTTTCTGCCGCCCGTCTTGCGCTTGTCGTGCATCAAACTCTTCTGGGGCTTATCGCCCGAAAGCTCGTCGTACGCGCTCACCGTCATGAAACGGCGCGCCGAAGAAGTGGGCTTATATCTCTTAATTGCCATAACTTTCTCCTTATTTTAAGACAGCGAGTCGAAGAACTCTATCGTTTTGGAATCGGCTTTGAGCTGTACTATCGCCTTTTTGTAATCGGGGGTGTATCCCTCGTTCCTGCCCATTCTCTTGAGCTTGCCCTTGCAGTTGACGGTATTCACGCTTTCGACGCTCACGCCGAACAGCTTTTCCACCGCCGCTTTTATCTGCCTTTTATCGGCGGACTTCGCCACCACGAAGGTGTATTTTTTGTCCGCTATGCCGTCGTAACCCTTTTCGGTAAGGAGCGGTCTGATTATTATATCTTCGGCAAACATTATTCTCCGTACTCCTTTTCAATTATTTCGACTGCCGTCTTTGTGAGAACGACCTTTGCGTTGGCAACTACCTCGTACGCCGAGATCTGCGCAACGGGCAAAGTCGAGAACTTTTTAAGGTTTCTTGCGGCGAGAATTACGTTCATGTCGTCGTTGTCCATTACGAGGACCGCCGACTTGTCGAGCTTCAACGCCTTTCTGAAAGCCGCCATCTCCTTTGTCTTGCCCTCTTTAGCCTGAACGCCGTCCACCACGATGAGTTCGCCGTCGGCTACCTTTTTGGAGAGCGCGGAGATGAGCGCCGCCGTCTTTGCCTTTTTGTTCATACCCTTCGAAAAATCGCGGCTCTTGGGGGCGAAGACCACGCCGCCCTTGGTCCACTGGGGAGCGCGGATAGAGCCCTGACGGGCGTTGCCCGTGCCCTTCTGCCTCCACGGCTTTCTGCCGCCGCCGCGCACTTCGGTGCGGGTGAGGGTCGATTTCGTGCCCTGCCTTTCGTTGGCAAGGCGGGTAACTACCGCCTGATGAATGAGCGGTTCGTTGTATTCTGCGCCGAACACCTTTTCGGAGAGGGTCATCTGACCCGCCTCGGTGCCGTCCATTTTATATATTGTAATATTAGGCATATCTCGCGTCCTCCTTATTTAACGGCGTCGTTTATGGTAACGACCGCGCCGTTGGGTCCCGGTACCGAACCCTTTATGAGCAGGCAGTTCCTCTGCACGTCCACGCGCACTACTTCGAGGTTCTGCACTGTGACGTTCTCAACGCCGTACTGACCGGCAAGCCTCTTGTTCTTGAACACCCTCGAGGGAGAGCTGTTCGCGCCCATGGAACCCGGTTCCCTGTGAACGGGACCTACGCCGTGCGTCTCTTTGAGACGGTGCTGGTTCCACCTTTTGATGACGCCCGAATAGCCGTGTCCTTTGGATACGCCGTGCACGTCGACTTTGTCGCCCGCGGCAAACACGTCAGCCTTTATCTCGGCTCCCGCCGCGTACGTCTCGGCGTTTTCGAGACGGAACTCTTTGAGCACTTTGCAGGGCTTTACTCCCGCCTTTTTGAACTGTCCGAGTTCGGGCTTAGTCAAAGCCTTTTCCTTTACCTCGCCAAAACCCAGCTTAACGGCGGCATAGCCGTCCTTTTCTACCGTTTTGACCTGTACTACGGGGCAGGGACCCGCCTCTATTACGGTGACGGGGATAACCTTTCCCTCCGCCGTAAAGATCTGGGTCATGCCCGCTTTACGTCCGATGATTGCTTTATTCATTGATAAAGATCCTCCGAAAAATATTTTTAAGATACCGCGCCTTTGCGTCGCGCCGGGCCTTTTCTGCGTTCCGACCCTTTTAAGGTTCTTACCCGAAATGCTTTGATTTCGGGTTCGACCCTTTGCGGTTCAAACGTCTGAAGCCCGTCGTCGCATCGCCGTAGAGTATCCGATTGAACTTAGAGTTTTATTTTGATATCGACGCCTGCGGGAAGGTGAACGGTGTCGAGCAGCTTTGCGTTGGGGGTGTATATGTCGATTATCCTCTTATAGGTGCGCTGTTCGAATTGTTCGCGGCTGTCCTTGTCCTTGTGGGGAGAACGAAGTATAGTGACTATCTCCCTTTCGGTGGGAAGGGGAACGGGTCCCGCTATCTTCGCGCCGCTCTTTTTCATTGTTTCGACGATCCTCTGAGCCGCAAGGTCTACAAGCTCGTGATCGTACGCCGCAAGTTTTATTCTGATTTTCTGTCCTGCCATGGTTTAACTCCTTTCTACTAACTCGAAAAAAATGTATTTCGCGTCAACTTAACCGTGTGTATCGCGGTTTTTGCACTAAAAAAACACCTTTCGGTGCTTTTTGCAAAAGCCACGGTTAGCCGCCCGAATCGATGTCGGACAATTGTCAGCGTAAATTATCTGTTCCGTGAGCTTAAAACGGAGTTTTGCAGTAACTTTACGCCTCAACCCATACGCACTTTTTCTGAACACGCTCGACTATTATAATATAGCAAAAAAACTTTGTCAACCAAAAAACGGGCATATTTTGCACTTTTTTTGCCTTTTTTGCGCCCGTTTGGGGGGATTTTCCGCCCCGCTTCCCCGCCCCGAAAAAATTGTGCCGAAATAGCCCAAAATTCCACAAGATATGGTAAATTGCGCCAATAACCGCCCGACAAAGTTTTGCCGCTTAGTCCGCAAAAAATATGTATTAAATTTTCTTATGGACTTTTGAAAATGTAATATAACACCATTTTTGTGAGAAAGTAACATTTTTGTGGCGGGAATGGGGTGCAAGCGTTCCGCTTGAGCGGCGTGTCGCCGCGGGCGGGATTCTTAACGGCGGGGAAGTGGGACGGCGGGTAGGCTGTTCAACGGAAAGCGGCGTGTCGCCGCGGTGAACCCCCACCTTTCATTCCTCCCCCTTGTAATTTCTCCGCCCATATTCCCTCCCCTTTCTCAAGGGGGAGGGCGAGGGTAGGGGTTGCTGTACGAAGTGAGAAAGTTCGAGAAGCAAGCAAGACAAGGCGAACAAGCGACGACCGAAGCGAGTGTACAATGAAGTACACGAACAAGGCGGAGCGACGTTCAACACAGTATTGCGCCGCTTATTCGGGCTTTTCGGCAGCTGTACGAAGTGAGAAACTTCGGAGATGCGAGTTATGCAAGGAGCGCGCGGATTTTGCGACAGGAGCTTACAATGACGTAAGTGTCGTACCGAAGGCGTTAGCCTTACTGAGCAAAAACGCAAGCGCGACACCGCTTTATGTTGAACAGCCTATCCGCCGTATTACCTCAACGACGTTAAGACACTTGGTCAAGCGGAACGCTTGCGACGCATATACGAAGTTTAACGGGAGCAAAGGATAAAACAAGTTTTTTCCCAAAAATACCCCTTGAAAAATTTGCATACTTATAATATAATGTAGATACATAACTTTGCGCGCGATGTGGTGCGCGCACGATAAGGCGGAAAAAATTTATGACTATCAATTCAAAAAGCATCAAAAACATCGCAATCATCGGTCACAGCGGCGAGGGCAAAACCACCCTTGCCGAGGCAATGCTCTTCAACGGCGGCGCGGTCGACCGCATGGGCTCTATCGAAGCGGGCACGACCGTTATGGACTTCGACGAAGCCGAAAAAACCAAAAAGATCTCGGTATACACCTCGGCGGCGTACCTCATCTGGAAAGAGACCAAGATAAACCTGTTGGATCTGCCCGGCTTTTATGACTTCGAGGGCGAACGCCACGAGGGACTTGCGGCGTGCGGCGGGGCGATCCTCGTCATCGGCGCGAACGGCATACTCCCCATAGGCAGCGAATCGGTAATGGACTACTGCCTCAAACTCGGCAAGCCGCTCATAATCTTCATAAACGGCATGGACAAGCCCAACGCCGACTATCAGGGCACGGTGCGCGCCCTTGCCGAAAAGTATTCGGGCAAGCTCGCCCCCATTCAGATCCCAATAATTTCCGAGGGCAAGATGACGGGCTACGTCAACGCCATTCAGCAAAAGGCGTATAAGTTCTCCTCGACGGGCAGAACCGAGACCGAAATACCCGAGACCCTCGCCGAACAGCTCGGAGAAATGCGTCAGAGCCTTATGGAGACCGCCGCCGAAAACGACGACGTACTGCTCGACAAGTTCTTCACCGACGGCGAGCTTTCGACCGACGACATAGTTTACGGCATACGAAAGGGCATAATGACGGGGAGCGTATTCCCCGTAATGGCGGGAAGCGCGTTGCAGAACCGCGGGGTCATAAACCTCCTCGACGAGATAGTGCGCTACATGCCCGCCGCAAGCGAAAGGCAGTCGGTGATAGCCGCCGACTACGCCGCGGACGAAATGGTGCACGTGGACTGCGACGAGGATGGCTCTTTCGCCGCGCACGTGTTCAAGACTTCCTCCGACCCCTACACGGGCAAGCTCAATTATATCAAAGTCTACCGCGGCAAGCTGAAACCCGGCATGACCGTGTTCAACTCGGTAAAGGGCAAGGAAGAGCGCATAAGCCAGATATACGTGCTCAAAGGCAAAAAGACCGAGGCGGTGAGCGAGCTTTCGGCGGGAGACATAGGCGCGGTCAACAAGCTGACCTGCACCGACACCAACGACACGCTGTGCGCCGTTGGGCAGAACCTGCAATTCGAGGCGATCCGCTTCCCCCGCCCCACTCTCTCCATGGCGGTCAACGCCGCCGTCAAGGGCGACGAGGAGAAGATATTTGCGGGCTTTACCAAGATGCGCGAAGAGGATTACACCTTCTCCATAGAAAAGAACTCCGAAACGGGCGAGATGATTTTGAGCGGACAGGGCGAAATTCACCTTGAAATACTGTGCAAAAAGCTCAAATCGCGCTACGGCGTCGACGTAAAGCTGACCGAACCCGCCATTCCCTACCGCGAGACCATAAAGGGCACGGCTATAGCCGAGGGCAAGCACAAAAAACAGACGGGCGGACACGGGCAATACGGTCACTGCAAGGTGCGCTTCGAACCGAGCGCAGAGGCGTTCGAGTTTGCCGACGAAGTCGTAGGCGGAGCCGTTCCCAAACAGTATATCCCCGCGGTCGAAAAGGGGCTTAAAGAGTGCATGGCAAGGGGCGTTCTGGCGGGCTTCCCCGTCACGGGCGTAAAGGCGACCCTGCTCGACGGCAGTTACCACGACGTGGACAGCTCGGAAATGGCGTTCAAGGCGGCGGCGGCTCTCGCCTACCGCGAGGGAATGAAGAACGCGCAGCCCGTTCTGCTCGAACCCGTGGTCAAATTAAAGACCGCCACCCCCGGCGAATATCTCGGCGCGGTCATGGGCGACATCTCCAAGCGCAGGGGCAGGATAGTCGAAAGCCACACCGACGGCGATATGACCACCGTCATTTCGGAAGTGCCCCTTTCGGAAATAGGCAAGTACACCACCGACCTCAGGGCTATGACGAGGGGCAGGGGCAAGTTCTCGGCAGAGTTTGCAAGGTACGAGGAAGTTCCTCCCCAGCTCGCCGCAAAAATTACGGGAAATAATTAAAAGGTAAAAATTTACGCGCCCCGCGGCTTTTCGCCGCGGGGCGCGTTTGTTAACTTAGTAATATCAATAGCTTACCACTTTGACGGTCAGCTTGATGGGGATCGCGGGCAAGGTGAAATTGCCCGTGGTAACAAGGCTTATGTTGGCGTTGGGATAGCTCTCGGAAAAACGCCTGTCCGTGAGGGGGTCGACGTTGACGCCCGAGACGCTGACGGTCGTCGGGGTGTTGTCCGCAAGGGCTTCCTCTACGTCCGTGACGAGCGACTGCAGGTCGGAAAGGTTTTTGATCTTGCCGAATACGCAGTAGCCCGAGTCGCCGTACGCCGTGGAGTTACCCACCTGCATGGCGAACGCCGTCGTAGCCGCGTTGTTCTTGTAATCCGCCATTATGGTCTGGTCGGACGTGGACTTTACGTACACCTTCTGCTCGGTATCTTTGGAATAATAAATCATTTTCAGAACGCCGAGCTCGTCGTCGAGCGCGCCCTTGTCTATCTGCTGCTGAATGTTGCTCTTGAACTCGCCTATGAGGGTGGGCAGAGCTTCCTCGGCAGAGACGAACGCGTTGTCGCCGTCGTCGAAACGCTGGTTGGCGTAGACCGAGACGGACAGCCGCTTCTCGTCGAAGAGTTTTAAGAACTCACTCTCCTTGTCATGCAGATCGAGGTAGTCGTTTGCCGAGCTCGTGCTTACGGCTTCGGCGTACTCCCCGTTATTGCAGGAGTACATTCCCGAAACCCAATCCTGACCCGCGCGGTAGTCGTGGACTATCATGCCGTCGTAGTAGCCCGCCGCCGCAAGCTCTATAAAGCGGCGCACGGTGTTGGGGTACATGTTCCTGTAAAGGGTGTACTCCAGATCGTAGCTCTTGTCCGAAAATTCTGCCGTTATCCTTACCACGGGGTGGTCGGTTTCGAGCGTGCAACCGCTGACGAGGGTCGCCGACAAGGGGATCGCCGCCGCTATTACCGCCGCTATCGGCGTCAATATGAACTTTTTGAATACGTTTTTTAACATTGCTTTAATTTATCCGCTATTTATACTATTTTATTTTACTTTTTATACGGGCGGCTGTCAAGCGTTTTCGCCGCAGAGTGAAATTTTTAATTTTAACGGAGTATATGAGGGCACTTTTTGCGCGCGGGCGTTTGAAGCGCCCGCGCGCAAAAAGGGACTTAATGTGTTCTGTTAATGTTAAGAACGCACCCCCTCAGTCTGTTACGCAGACAGCTCCCCCTCGTCGCAGACGAAGGGGAGCGAATGATAATGTTAATTTTTTTAAAATTGTTTTTATGTTTCAAAGAGCAAGAGCAGACCACGAGGGGATTATCTCGGTCAATCGCCCGCTTACGCGGGTCTCATATCCCTCGAAATGACAGTGGCTTATTGTGCTCCGATAATATTTGAAAGTTCTACCCCCACCCTAACCCTCCCCCTCCAAATGGAAGGGGAGGAATGGGCAATAGCTGTACGAAGTGAGAAACTTTGTAGATGCGAGCAGAACGAGGAGCGCGAGCAGTTTGCGAGGGAGCTTACAATGACGTAAGTGACCAAGCAAAAGCGGAGCGCGACAATGTTATGCGAAGCATATACGAAGTTTGCGGCAGCAATTACTCAAGAACCGCCGTCGCGCCCGCCGCCTTCAAATCCGCAAGTATCTTCTCCGCTTCCTCTTTGGCTACGTTCTCTTTGAGCACGCCGCCCTTTTCAACTGCCGCCTTAGCCTCGACAAGTCCGAGACCCGTGAATGTACGTACGACCTTGATAACGTCGATCTTCTTCGCACCGGCGTCCTTCAATACGATGTTGAACTCGGTCTTTTCCTCAGCCGCCGCGGGAGCCGTGCCGGTCGTAGCCGCGCCCGCTACGGGTGCCGCAACCGCTACGGGAGCCGCCGCGCTCACGCCGAATTCCTCTTCGATTGCCTTTACGAGCTGATTGAGCTCAAGTACCGTCATACCTTTGATTTCGTTTATAAGATTCTGAATGTCTGCCATTTTTTTATTCTCCTTTTGATTTTTAGAATTTTGAATTTTTTGCGCCTTTTTAAGGGAGCGCGACCCTGTTTACGACTTCTGCGCGGCAACCGCGTTGAGTGCGCGGGGAAGCGACGAAAGCAAACTTTCGAGTACGCCCGCAAGTTTTGAAACGGGCGACTGTAAAGAACCGAGCATCTTTGCGATGAGTTCCTCCCTCGAAGGCATTGCCGCAAGCGACTTTACGTCGTCTTTGCCCACATAGCCGTTGTCGACAAACGCGCTCTTCAATACGATCTTGTCCTCGTACTCCTTAGCCGCGGCTACCATGAGCTTTGCCGCCGCCGTTTCGTCGGGGGCGAAGGTCATCGCCGTGGGACCGTTGAGATCTTCGTCGAATTCGGTGTGCCCGAGCGCGTTCAACGCCTTTCTTACAAGGGTGTTTTTATATACCTTGTATTCGCAACCCGCCTGCCTGCACTTTATGCGAAGGGCGGTCGCTTCGGCAACGGTCAGACGTTCGTAATCGACGAATACGACCGACTTGGACTGCTGTATCTTTTGGGTGATTTCGGAAACGACTTCCTTTTTGGCTTCGAAATTAGCCGACATATTACCTCCTTTTGCACGCCCTTGAAAGCGCGCCGTATAAAAACCCCGCGTCCATTACAAAGGCGCGGGGAAATTCCTTGGGCTTTCGCCCTCGATTTTGGTGGAATATCCTCTGCCTCGGCGGGAAGTTCAAGCGCGTTTGCGCACCCGCTGTCTTGGGCGAAAGATTTAATTTACCGTTTGATTATATCCGCGCTCAACGATTTTGTCAACCGTTTTTATGCGGATTTTAAATTTTAGCCCTTGTTGTAGCTTACCTTTACGCCCGGTCCCATGGTGGAGCAAAGCGTAACGCTCTTTATATACTGTCCCTTTGCGGCGGCGGGCTTTGCCTTTACGACCGCGTCCATAAGGGCGGTGAAGTTCTCGGCGAGCTTTTCGACCCCGAACGACTTTTTGCCGATGGCTACGTGAATTATAGCCGTCTTGTCGAGACGATACTCAACTTTACCTGCCTTTACCTCGGCAATTGCCTTGGCAACGTCCATGGTAACGGTCCCGCTCTTGGGGTTGGGCATCAAGCCCTTGGGTCCGAGGATACGTCCGATCCTTCCCACCATACCCATCATATCGGGGGTGGTGATTATTACGTCGAAGTCGAACCAGTTGTCCTTCTGGATACGCGCGATCGCGTCTTCCGCGCCCACGTAGTCCGCGCCTGCGGCAGTCGCCGCGTCCGCCTTGTCGCCCTTGGCTATTACGAGCACGCGCTTGGTCTTGCCCGTGCCGTTGGGAAGAACGAGCACGCCGCGCACCTGCTGGTCTGCCTGACGGGGGTCTACGCCCAATCTTATGTGAAGTTCTATAGTTTCGTCGAAGTTAGCCTTCGCGCTGTCGAGAGTGACTTTTAACGCCTCGTTGAGATCGTATGCCTTGGAACGGTCGTAAGATTTGAGGCTGTCGGAATACTTCTTTGCAAGTTTCATAAATTTCGACCCCCTTATTCCTCTACCGTAACGCCCATCGAGCGCGCCGTGCCCTTGACCATGCTCTTAGCCGATTCCAGATCGGTGCAGTTCAGATCGGGGAGCTTGGTCTTTGCGATCTCTTCCACCTGAGCTTTGGTGAGCTTGCCTACCTTGTCCTTGTTGGGACGCGCGCTCGCCGTTTCAAGCCCCAACGCCTTTTTGATAAGTACGGGCGTGGGGGGTGTTTTCAGCTCGAAAGTGAAACTTCTGTCCTGGTAAATGGTGACTACGCAGGGGATTATAAGTCCCGCCTGCGCCGCCGTTTTGGCGTTGAACTCCTTGGTGAAGCCGGGAATGTTGATGCCGTGGGGACCCAGCGTAGAACCTACGGGGGGTGCGGGCGTGGCTTTACCTGCGGGGAGTTGCAATTTGACTACCGCGGTAATCTTCTTTGCCATAAATTTTGTTCCTCCTCGGTGGTTATATCGGGCGCGCCCTGAAAGATTTGACGCGCTCTCCCACCTATTTAAAAGCCTTGCGGGGCTTTTGAGTAAAGTGATCAGGTAATTTTTTACTTACGCAAAAAGTGAAATTTTTTTGCTGGCGCAAAAAAGTGAAATTTTTGCCTGACGGCAAAAGTGAAATTTGCGGCGTTCCGCCGCAAGTGAAATTTTTTTGCCGGCGCAAAAAAGTTGTGGTGGTTATTATTTGGAAAGGTTCGCGTTTCAAAGAGCAAGCACAGACCACCTTGGGTCGAGTGCGGGGTTTCTCAAAACAGCGGACACCCGCTGTTTTGCCGCACGAGATGAGCTTGCGCATAGTGCAAG
>CANRDY010000010.1 GCA_947629515.1 uncultured Clostridia bacterium | reverse complement strand
CGGACACCCGCTGTTTTGCCGCACGAGATGAGCTTGCGCATAGTGCAAGGCGCAAGCGGTGACCGAGCGCGGCGTTGTTCTTTACGCCGCGCGAGAACCCCAGGTCAATCTGCCGTTTCCCGCAAGCGGGAACCCTCGGCAGAGCGTCGGGCTTACGCCCTCGCGCGAACCCGCTTTCGCGGGTCTCATACCCCTCGAAATGACAGTTCCTTATGTTGCTACGATAATATTTAGAAAACACCCCCTCAGTCTGCTTCGCAGACAGCTCCCCCTCATAAATGAAGGGGCGCGAATAAGAAGTAATATAATGCAACAGCTCCCCCTCGCGGCGTGCCGCGAGGGGGAGCGAATGTTTTTATTCCTTATTTTACTCCTTGTTCTCCTTGTCTTTGCCGTCAACGTCGGGGGAAGGATCGCGTTTGCGGGTTTTAACTATCTTGACTATGCGCACTACCTGCGATACCGCTATCACCGTCACAACCACTATTATAAGTATATATACCCAATTCATGGGCTGTTGCAAAAATGTGAACAGTCCGCCCAACGCCGCGTTGTGATAGACCGCTACCCCCAAAAAGTTTGCCGACGTCACCTTGTTTTCGTCCGCTACGGGGTTGTTCACGCCCTTGGTCGTAAGCTCGGTAAAGGTTTCGCCGCTGTACTCGGCTTTCGTCTTTTCAATTACCTTGTGGACTATCCACTTGTCTTTGTACTCGCCCTCTAAGCCGACAAATACCGCGTTCTCACCCACCGCTATCTCGTCTATCCCGCAACTGCGGATTATGATAAGTTCGCCTACGTCTATTTCGGGAACCATTGAATCGGTAACGACTACCGCAAACGAATACCCGAACAGCACCGCGGGTCGGTTCTGCGATCGCGCCGTGAGCGTTGTTATGAATACCGAAAGCGCAAGCGCAAAGATTATTGCCGACAGCGCAAAACTTATTATCGAAATTATCCTTTTGCGCTTTGAGACCGATTGGGCGGGCGCGCCGCTTTCGGACACAGTTTCGCCGTTTTCGGGCGCGGCGTTCTCGTATGTGCCGTTTTCGGGCGCGGGTTCGGCGTTTTCGTTCGCGGGCAAAGTTTCGCCGTTGTCGAACACGATTTCGCCGCTTGCGGACGCGGCGGGCGTTTTGGTCTGCTCCGTCGGCTCAACGGGCGTTTCAAACCGTTCCGTCGGTGCTACGGTCGTTGTCTCTTTCGGTTCTGCCGCGCTGTTTTCGGATATATCTTCGCTTTGCGGATTATTCTTCGTCTCCGTCTCCGTTGTTTTCTCCATCGAATTTTTCTTTCAGTTCTCTGTATTTTTTGAGTTCGCGCTGGCGTTTAGCCTCTTCGCGGCGTTGTCTGCGCTCCTCTTCGCGTTGGGCTTCCTTTGCCGCGTCAAGCCCGATAAGTTCGCGCTCGTATGCATCGGCGTTCTGCTGTGCCTCCGCCGTCTGTCGGTTCAATTCTTTCAGCTTCTTCTGCTTTTTCGCCTCGATGCTTTCCAAACGGCGTTGCTTGGTCTTTAACGCCTCTTTCGAGAGCTTGACGAGCTTTAACATTTCACGCTTTTCAAGGCGCAAAATTCTTTCAAGCTCCTGTTTTTGAAGTTTGGCAAGCTGGTGATAACGCCTTACAAGCACGCTTTGGTTGCGAACCGCCGCCTCTTTTTTTTGTATCGCCGACCTGCCCTTGGGCTGTTTTTCGTACTCCGTTTTGATTATATCGTCGTACATTGCACCGTTAATTTTTGCAATTGCACGGAAAAAGCGTTTGAAATTTAAGTCAAGCTCTTTCTTTTCTTCAATCGCATTGCGGCGGGTGGCGCGGATAAGCTCGTTGCGCATTTGCTTGAAATAGTACTCGTTTACGCTCTCCTCGCCCGCCTTGGTCTTGTCGTCGCCGAAGTCGGGAACGTATTTATAAGACGTTACTACCTTGTAGTCCCGCTCTTCGCGCTTGACGGCGGGGAGACTGTCGTAAAGCTCGCGGTTCAGATTGCCGTCCTCAACAAGCGACTGCGCCGCGAGCGCACAAACAACTGTTAAGTCGTCGAAGTAGTCGCCCTCGACGGGCAGGGTCTTTTCGGTGACTTCGACGCTGTAACCCACCGTTGTGTACGCCGAAATGTACAGCCAAAGCTGATAACAGTTGCGATAATCGACATTCATTCGCAAAAGGTTGGTTTTTTGTATGGGCGGCTTTACGGGTTTGGACTTCGAAAGTTCTCTGTAAAAGTCGGTGTTCTTCAATATGCGCAACCGCTTGCGGATATTTTCGATTTTGCCGAGCAGCTCTTCGAGCTTTTCGGTTGCCTCGACGTTGCGCGACGGCTCGGTGACTTTTATGTCGAGACTGCACTCGAATTTGTTTTTGCCCATGTTGAACGCCGAACGCATATTTAGGTTCGTGTGCTCGATATTCTTTGCCTTGTCGCCGATGTCACGGTAACGTTGCTCAACAAACATTACAACTCTGTCGATAAGCGCAAACACAAAACGGTTCTCATAAATGGCGATATCCTCTTCGATCTCCGACACGAGAACCTTTTTGGGGCGAACGTTGTCGCGCGTGATCGACTGTATGTTCTGCGTGTGAGACGAAAGGTGGCGCACGGTTTTTGCGTTGGTGCGTTTGGCGCGCTCGACGTCGACAATGCTCTCTTCCTCTTTGATGAATCTGCGCGGGTTTTTGGCGATAAGCTCCACCGAAAACAGCGCGCCCTCTATCGTGTATATCCAATTGTCGTCAAGCGTAAAATTTTCGGCGACGGTGTTGTGAAACAGCTTGTTGTCACCGCTGCGCAGAGCTTCGTAAAACTTGGTGTAAAGCTCGTTGTCGCCTTGAAATTTTTGTATGAACGACTGTAAAAATTCTTCTTCCATATTTTTCCTCTTATTTTAATTTGCGGGGTTGGATTTGTAACAATTTGGCATTGTATTAATAAACGGGCGGCTTTTAACCACCGCCCGCCTTTTGACGAACGGCTTGCGCCCGCCCGCCTTAAATCAATTCATTTTTTGCAAGTCTTTTACATACGCTATGCACTTGGTCATAGTTCCCTTGCCGAACGTTTTGTCGAAGAACGCAAGCAAGTCGGAAAGTTCTTTCATAAGGAACGGCAGGTTCAGCGAGTTGAACTTGCGCAGGATCTTGGTGCAGATTATGAAGTCGATACCCGCAAGCTCGGTTCCGCCGCACGCCATGTAGACGGGCACGAACAGCCGCAACTGCTTCATGATACGATTGCCGAACGAAATTTTGAACTTATCGCGGATAAAGCCGTCGAGAGATTTGACCTTCTCTTCGTTCACGTCGGATATCGAATAATCGGCGTGGGCGCGTTCGAACAGCTGTTCGAGGTACGAATACGAGCAGTTGTACGACTCGGTGAGAGGCGCGTCGAAGAAGCTCGCCTTTTCGTTAAGGGCAATGGCGACGGCACGGTCGTAAACCTTGTCGGTTATGGTAAAGGTCGAGTCGTCGTTGTTCGCCGTGCCTACGAACCACACGTTCTGCGGAACGAGCAACTTGCCGTAAACAATGTTCTTGGGATCGCTTGCCGCGGGCGACGGGATAAGGTCTATCCGCCATTCGCTTACGTCGGGCATTTCCATTATGGAAAGGAAATCGGCGAAATAATACTCGATACGCGCAAGGTTCATTTCGTCGAGCACAATGAAATTGGGGTCTTCGCGCAGGGTGCACTCGTAAAGGCTTGCAAGGAAGTCGGTTTCGTTGAACTTTTTGGTGAACTCGTTGAAGTAGCCCACAAGCTCGGCTCTGTCGCGCCACGAGGGCTGAACCGATATTATCGCCGTGTCGTTATTGAAGAACTTGCCCATTGCATAGGGCAGGCTGGTTTTACCTGTACCCGAGATACCTTCGAGGATCATTATCTTCGAGGTGGCAAGCCCCGCAAACCAAAGACGAATCGTCTCTTCGGTGTAGTAAAGTTTAAGCTGTGAAGCCGCAAAGTTGACGAACCGCTTTACCACGCCTTCAAGGGTGAGCATATCCGAATCCGCCATGTAGATGACCTGCGGGTCGCGGGCGTACTTTTCGTCGAGATTGATAAGTTTTGTAAATCGACTTGCGCCGTCTGCGGGAACGGGCTGTTCTTCACCCGCCGCCTGCGAGGGTTGCTCCTCGCCGTTCGGGAGCTGATACGCGCCGTCCACTCCCATTTTGAGGGCGAATATCTGCCCTTTCTCTTTGACGAGCTGGTCGGCTTGCTCCCTTAAACGGGCGATCTCTTCAACAAGTTTGTCCTTTTCGACGGCTTTGCCGCGATAGGCGATATATCTTCTGATAAGCTGGAAAAGTCGGTAGCAGAGGAAAAATACAAGGGTCGAATTGACGGCGACTATCACAACAAGGCATATCCACCCCAACACGTCGAACGAGGAAATCGCCGCGCCGAGCTGAGTGAAATACTGACCTATGTCGAGTATGAAAAATTTATATATGGCAAGACCTATGGAGCTTATAAAACCCCATATGTTCTGCAATAACGTCCATAGAAAATCTACGTAATATTGTGAAAATTCACCCATACGTTTGCCCCGTTAAGGATAATTATTTCTTTGTTACGTTTTTAGCGGTTGAAGTCTTGGTAGAAGGCTTTTTCGTGCCGCCCGCCGCGGGCTTCTTTGCCGAAGTTTTTTTCTGCGTTGCGGGCTTCTTTTGCGTTGAAGTTGACTTTTTAGCCGTCGTTTTAGCGGCGGGCTTTTTGGCGGCGGGTTTTTTAGGTGCGGCGGGCTTGGAAGCTTCCGCGGGCTCGGCGGCTGTTTCGGCGGGAGTTTCTTCGGGCTGAACCGCCGCTTGCGCGGTTGTTTGAACTTCCTCTTGCGCGGACTGTTCCGCGACCGCCTCTGCGGCGGGTTCTGCGGGTTCTGCGGCGACCTCTGCGGGGGCTTCGGTCGGCTGTTCGGTTGCGGGCTGTTCCTCGGCTTGGGCGGTTGCTATAACTGCCGCTTGCACTTCGGCTTGGGCGGGTTGCTCCGCCGCTTTTTCCGCCGACTGCTCGGGCGGCTGTTCGCCCTGCGCCGTCTGATCCGTCGCTTGTTCTGCGGCGGGTTCGGTTATAAGACCTTGCTCGCGGAGTTCGGCTAAAAGCTCTTCTTTCATCTGCGCCTTTTGGTTTACGCTCGCAAGTTTACGGTTCTTCATTATCTCGCGTATAAGGTTGAACGCGAAGTACGCGACCACGAGGAACGAGGGAACTACCACGCACACAAGGAAGCCCGTCGAGGAGCGGAAAAATTGGAACACTTTGCCTATTCCGCCCGCGTTGCCCGTGACTACGCCTATTGCCTGATAATTGCCCTTAACGCCGTCGGTGTACACCTGATAAGGGTCTTGGACGTCGTTGTTGTCGCCCTTGGTCTGATAGGTCACCTTACTGCCCGCGGGTTCAACCTTTATGATACGGTGCGAGTTGATTATGGTGTGTTTTGTGCCGTTGCCGTCGATAACGTCAAGGTAGAACGAAACTATGTCGCCCTCTTTGAGGTTTTTAAGGTCGTCGCCCTCGAGGACTTTAACGGTAAGCAGATCGCCGGGGGCGAAGCCGTTGAGGGCGTCGGGGTACTCGGCGGGTTTTTCGGCGTTCATCGATTCGCTTTCGACGGTGACGAATGCCGTACCGAAATAAGACGTGTAGCCTTTTTGCGAGGAAATTATGTTATTGATAGTAACGACAAGCGCAAGCACGAGAATGATCGCGACGAGCACATTTAATACAATGCTGAGAACTTTTTGGACTTTTTGCTTTTTTTGTGCTTCCATAAAAAACTACGCCTTATAAATTATCATTCATTATTATAGCATACGCATATATTTTTTTCAATACTATGAACCAAATTTTTTATTATGATTAACAAAAAAAGTTAATATTTTTCGGCAAAACCCCGCGCATGGGAGAAAAAGAAAGGGTGAAAACGGGCAATATCGTACAACATAATGCGCGCGGGCGATATTTTATAAAACAATAAAAAACCTCTTGACAAATAATGACAAGAGGAATAAAATTAAAAACAAGCAACAAGGGTTTCCCGAAGGCGGTTAAATCATGCCCCGTAAGGGGGGTGAAATTTTTATGAGGATAGAGCTTATACTCTTTCTGTTGGGCTTGCTCGACGAGGGGTACATAGAGGTTATCCGCGTCACGAAAGATAAAATTTTCTTGACAATAAAAAAATAACCGCCCGAGATTGGCGTCGAACGGCGGTTATTTTTAATCGACCACGGGGCTAACCGTTTAGGGTTTACCCTTGTTGTGATTTTATTATAAGATATTTATTATCGTTTGTCAAGTGTATTAAGAAAGTTTTTCGTCCCGTCGTCCTGCGGCGGGCGGCGTATCGCCGCCCGCCGCTTTTTTAAATATTATCGGAGCGCAAACACGACGACCCCCCCTCCCTTGTGTTCCCTCCCCCTATTCTTACCAACTTTCCCTCCCCTTCCGCTTCGGAGGGGGAGGGCGAGGGTAGGGGTAGCGGGAGCAAGCAAGAGGCAATGAACGAGCGGTTTTTTTTGTTCACGTTTCAAAGAGCAAGCACAGACCACGGGGGGGATTCTCTCGGTCAATCGCCCGCTTTCGCGGGTCTCATATCCCTCGAAATGACAGTGCCATAATATAGTCCGATAATATTTGGAATACACCCCCTCAGTCCGCTTCGCGGACAGCTCCCCCTCGCGGCTTGCCGCGAAGGGGAGCGAATAGTAAAAAGTTATTTTCCAGAAAGTGAGCGAATATTTTTTCCTTATTCCCTCCCCCTTGGTAAGGGGGAGGAATTGAAGGTGGGGGTTCACAGCAGTACCGCGCAAGAACGCTTAATTAAAGATTGCTTTTTGTTCGCGTTTCAAAGAGCAAGCACAGACCACGGGGGGATTCTCTCACTTAATCTGCCGTTTCACGCAAGCGGGAACCCTCGGCAGAGCGTCGGGCGTTCGCCCTCGCGCGAACCCGCTTCGCGGGCTTCTCATAGCGTTCGAAATGACAGTGGCTGATTTCGCTCCGATAATATTTGGAATACACCCCCTCAGTCCGCTTCGCGGACAGCTCCCCCTCGCAAGCGAAGGGGAGCGAATAGTAAAAAGTTATTTTCCAGAAAGTGAGCGAATATTTTTTCCTTATTCCCTCCCCCTTGGTAAGGGGGAGGAATTGAAGGTGGGGGTTTAATAGGGGCGCGAATGGTCAAGCGGAACGCTTGCGAAGCATATACGAAGTTTACGGGAGAAAGCGGGTAAGATATTGGACATTGGACACGGGAAAAGAGGGCGGGGTGACCCGCCCTCTTATACTTTGTTTTTTCGTTAAAGACTTATTCTCTATGGAAATCAAGCACCTGCGCCCGCTTCAATCGCTACAAATTCAAGCGTGGTCGCTATTTTATCAGCGAATATGGAGTTAAGGCAGTCGCCGTCTTTACCTTCGATCCAAATGTTTATGGTAATTTTCTTGGCAACATTTGCTTCAAGCGAGAAAAGTTCGGTCTTAGTTGTTACGTCCTTAGACGTTGCGGTCTTTGCAACCAAATCGTCCGCAGAAGAAATAGCCGGCGTTGCGGGAACATTGGTGGGCTCATCGGTTACTGACCAACTAGTCGCTCCGCCTTTTATGTACTTTTCATAGTCTTCGGCAAGATTCTTTTCATGGAAGCCTTGGTTTGCGTTAGGTTCCCAAATCTTGCCCGTAGCGGTATCTACAAAAGATACCCTTGCGGCATTAGCGGCGTTGGTCGTGAGTTTGCCGTTAGTTGAAACATCTTGACCATATTTTGAACCTGCGATAGCACGTGCTGCGGTGTCGAGAACCAAATCGTTAGTTGCATTGGGAGAAGAACATACAACTTGCGAACCCTCAGCAAGATAAACCTTTACAGCTGTTGTAGACATGAAATAGAGTTCAAGCTTGAAATAATCGGTATTTGCGGTTGCGGGGCTCTCTTCTTTATCGTTGATGGTAACACCGTCTTCAGAAGTTACGTCTTTGAGTTTAAGGTTCGTATAAGCACCCGTAGAGGTATCAATGGTCAAGGGAGCTTGGCTCAAAGATTCCGCGGATAAACCTATCGAAAGGTTACCCGTGGCGTCGCGTACGGAAACTTCGAACGCGTTGACCTTAGCAGTGTTCTGCGTGGTGAACCATGCGAATGTTGCGCCGACCGATACGGCAAGCGCGGCGACCAGCGCGACTACCGCGCCAATCAGTCTTTTTGTTGCTTTCATAATTTTTCCATACTCCTTATAAATTTTTTACGGAATTTTTATTTCTACGGTTGGAGAACCGATAGAGACGGGGTGTTTCGCACTACATGCGAGTGAAATTTTTTGCGTTTCTGAACGCTCCCCCCTCTTTCATTCTTTCTCGAACGGCGCAAGAGGGTTGAAAGGACAAGCTATATATTGTTTAGTTCTTATTGGAGAACCCCTACCCTCCCCTCCCCCTTGAAAAAGGGGAGGGAATATTTGGTGGGGTTAAAATGAAAAAGGGGCGCGAATGGCGGGTCGTTATTATTTACCGAGGAAGTCGAGGCGCATGCGGATCTTTCCACCAAATAAATTGTCGATACAGTCTACGTCACAGCCCTCAAGCCATATTATCACAGTGAACTTCTCTTCCCCGCCTGCGGGTAGTTCGTTATAGTCCTCGGAAAATAACTGCTCTTCGGATATGAAATAATTTACGGGCGTGGGATATTCTCCGTATTCCTTTAACGCTTCGTTTAAGAATTGCTCGTTTTCGGGCGTGCTTTCGGGGGCGGCATAAATCTTAGCCGTGTTTAACGGTTCTTCCCCTTTTATCAAGGCGACTCGCATTGCGCTGATTACCTTGCCGCCCGTTGCGCCCTCTCGCGTGCCCACTACCGATAAGTTGACGGTGTAGTCGATCGCACGCTCCGACTGGTTCACCAAACATAGCGAAAAGGCTATGTAGCGGTTGTATTCGTCGTTCTTTGTGCCCAAATGGCGTTCGGGCGTGCCCTGCCCCGATACTATGTCGGCGGGTAAATACGAAAAGGTGTTGTCGTACATCTTTTCGAGGGTGGGAACCGATAAGTGCGAGCCGAGGTCGGACTTGTCGTCTTTCATGTAGACGGCGACGCTGACGTCGGAACCCGCGACGTATATATTGAAGTTGCCGGTGTTTGCGCCGTATATGGTGAACCCGGCGAATACGAGCGAAAGCAACAGGCAGATGATTATCGCATATTTAGATATTCGCATCATTTTGAGACGCTTCATCCAATTACTGACCATATTACTCTACCTATATCTTTACACCTATATATTTTAATATGTGTGTTTGCAATTGTCAATAACTTTTCGAAAAAAAGTTAAATTTTTTCGCATTTGGTGAAATCGGGACATTTGGGGGGTGGAAGTTTCGCACTGCGTGCGAGTGAAATTTTTTGCTAACGCAAAAAGTGAAATTTTTGCCTTGCGGCAAAAGTGAAATTTGCGCTTCGCGCAAGTGAAATTTTTTACCTGCGGTAAAAAGTTGTGGTGAGAAGTGTGCGGCGGACGGGTGTCTTAACGGCGGGTACGGAGAGACGAGCGTGTGGACTGTTCAACGGAAAGCGGCGGGCGCGCGATTAAAACCGCGCGCCCGCCGCAATTTTAAATAATATCGGAGCAACTTATGGCACTGTCATTTCGAACGCTATGAGAAGCCCGCGTAGCGGGTTCGATTAAGTGAGAGAATCCCAACGTGGTCTGTGCTTGCTCTTTGAAATCGACCCCCACTGTTTTGAAATAATTACTCCGCTATACTGCGGAATAGACCCGTTCGACTACGCCGCTATGCGGCTTCGCTCAGGGTGACAGTTATTATTTAAAATACTCCCCCTCAGTCCGCGGAGCGGACAGCTCCCCCTCACAAGTGAAGGGGAGCGAATGATTAGGTGAGGCGTTCATGTGCGGGGAGCGAATGAAACGAGTGATTGCCGCGAGGGGGAGCGAATTGGGGGCGGGTGGGCGGGACATTATAAGGCGCGCGGGCGTTGGAAAAACGCCCGCGCGCGAAAAAATACCTTAATGTGCTCCGATATTATTTAAAAATGACAGTGGCTTATTGTGCTCAGATAGTATTTAGAATAATGTTATTTACAATATTCCGTATTCTTCGGGGGGTTGGGGTTTGCCGAAATAGTAGCCTTGCCCGCAGTGGATCTTGCGCTCCTTTATGTATTCAAGCGTTACTTCGTCCTCTATCCCCTCCGCCACTATCTTAAACTCTTTCTTCTCGGCATAGCCGACAAGCGCGTCTACTACGCCGCCGATAAGAAAGTCGTCCTGCGATTGCTGTACAAAACTCTTGTCGAGCTTTACATAGTTGACTTGCAGGTTCTCGAGCATCTTCAACGAGCTCATTTCAAGCCCGAAGTCGTCGACGGCTATCTTAAAGCCGCTCTGCACAAGGTGCTCTATGTTCGATTTGACCTGCGGAACTTTGTCGAACATGGCGAACTCGACGATTTCGAGGCAGACCTCACCCGCATTTATCTTGTATTTTTTGAGTATGCGGCGGAAGTCCTCGACGAGCTTGGGGTTCATCAACTGCTTCGGCGAAAGATTCATCGAGAAAATTACGCCGTCGGAAGCCTTTTCTTTGTGCCTTGCGTACGTCGATATCATCTTTTCGAACGCCCACGCGCCTACCCAATTTATATCGCCCGATTGCTCGATTATCGTAAGGAATTTTGCGGGAGAAAGCACGCCCAACGTCTTGTGATTCCAGCGCAAAAGCGTTTCGTATGCAATCGGCTTGTTTGCCGCGAGGTCGTAAATGGGCTGATAATAGAGCGTAAATTCGTTGTCCTCGATCGCTTGCTTGATCTCCTGATAGTACTTGTACTCTTCGGTGTCGCTCCCCAAAAGCTCGGAAGAGTATACCGCAAAACGGTTCAAACCGCTCCTCTTTGCGCTTGCCAGAGCAAGCTCGAGGTTTTGTTTGAACGCGTCGAAGTCGGGGCTGAACGCGTTGTAACTGCATACGCCTATGTTTATGTCGAGTTCGAGGCGAACGCGCGTTATCGTGCCGATTGGCTTGTGACCCTCGACAAGGCAGAACGAAGCTATGTCGCTTATCTCCTTTTTGTCGAAGTCCTCTTCGGAGTAGATCATAAGCCCGTCGTACTCGTACTGGCAAATGCGCGTGCCCTTGGGAAAGAGCTTGTAAAAGCGGTCTTCGAGGGCGGCGACGGCGTTTTTATACTGCTTTTCGCCGAACGATTCCATGAGGGGTTTGGCGTCGTTTATTTCAACGTAGAAAACCGTGAAATGGGTGGTTTTGTTGGCGGAAGCGAATTTCTTTTTGAGGAACTCGTCGAAGCCCTCTTTGTCGAGCGCGCCCGTTTTGAGCTTGCCGCTGATGTATTTGCCGCGCTCGCGCTTTATCCCCAAAAACAGGAAAAAGATCGCCACTCCCGACAACAGAAATACGAGAACGGTTATAAGTATGGTTACTCCCGAATCGAGATTTGTATTCAAAAGCGACGTGTACATGGGCACACTCCTCCGTTTTGATTTGTTTTTTTATGTGATTGGTTGGGTTGGTTGATTTAATGGCGCGCGGGGTTTGGGGAAGGCGCGCGGCGCGGGCTGGCGCGGGGGTTGTGTAATGGCGCGCGGCGCGCGCCGAATTTTTGCGCGGGGGTGCGCGGGGTGCGCCGTGGGACGGCTCGGCTTTTGCGCGGCGGAAACGGAGCGCGGGGCAAGCCGAGGCGGCGGGGCGAAGTTCGCAAAGGCGAAGTTCAAAACAAAAATTACTTTAATCTGAACTCGTCAATCATTTTGAACGCCGCGTCCGCGGGCATTGACTTGCCGATGAGATAGCCCTGCACTACGTCGATGCCGAGTTGTTTGAGCGTGTCGAACTGCTCGCGCGTTTCCACGCCCTCGGATATGCTTGTCATGTTGTGCTTTTTGCAGATGCCGATGACCATTTCGGTTATAGACCTGTCGTAGTCGTTTTCGTTGATGTCCATTATGAATTCGCGGTCGATTTTGATGACCTGCACGGGCAATTTTTTGAGGTACAGAAGCGACGAATAGCGCGTACCGAAGTCGTCGAGGTGCACTTCGATGCCGTGCTGGCGGAGAACTTCGAGCTTTTTGACCGCGTCGTCGAAGTTCTGCACGAGGAACGACTCGGTTATTTCAACGCAGAGCACGCCCGTTTTTATTTCGTGACTTTCGTAAAGGTTCAAAAAGTTTTCGCAGAAGCCCGCCTGCATAAGCTGAACGGGCGAAACGTTGACCGACACGGTGACGTTTTTATCTTCCACACGCTTTGCAAAGTCCATTGCCGTGTTGAAAATGAAGTCGCCAAGCAAGACCATGTTGCCGCTGCGCTCGGCGTAGGATATCAGATCGAATATGTTGACAAAGACGTTCGCGCTCTTCTTTACGCGGAAAAGCGCTTCGAAGCCGACTACGCGGTTCTCTTTAACGCCGTACTGAGGCTGATATTCAAGCTCGAACATGTTGTCTTCAAGCATTTGACGTATGTCGTAGTTGAAGAAATACTTGGCGTATTGCTTTATTTCCGATCCGTGGAATACGTAATAATTTTTGAGCTTGTCCTGTGTGGCGCGGCGCAAGGCGGCGTCGGCGGCGGTCATGGCGTATTCGAAGCCGCGCTGTTCCATGCTGTTGTCGCACACGGCGAACCCGCACTTGACGCTTATGTTGACTATGTTGTTTTCGATTTTAAGCGATTCGTTGAGGGAATTGACTATATCTTTCAAGTCCTGCATAAGCGTTTCGAGCTTTTTGCCGTCGGGATAGAGCACGCCTATGTTGTAGAGGTTGAGTTCGTAGAGGTATGAAAAACGCTCGGATATCTTGTCGTACAGAATCTTGTGGACCTGCTCGGCAAATTCCCGCCCGAACATATCCTTGATGTTATGCAGATCGGCAAAGAATATGTTGCCTATAAGGAATGGCTTGCCGTGCGGGAGAAACGAGGTGTATGCCTCGCGCATCATCTCGCGCGGCTGGGTCGCCTGCGCGTTGTAGGGCATGGCGAGCCTGTCGGCGGAGATCTTCACCTTGCCGCTTGCCGTCTTTTTGGCGGCGCATGCGATAAACACCTCGTCTTCGCCGCTTCCGAGCTTGATTGCGTTCAGCTTTTCTTCGTGGAAGTGCGCAACGTTGTCGAAAATGCGCACGGTTTGGGGGAAGTCCTGTTTGAAAGCGGCGTTGGAGCGAAGGATCCTGCCCTCGAGGTCGGTCACGAATTTATACGCGTATTTGTGACCGCGTTCGTTAAGCCCCGTGGTTATTATAAATACCACATAAGCGGCTATAGACACGACCGCGGAGGTAATTCCCAACGCTATGGTGAGGGTGCGGATACGCGCAAGCTGTGCCGCCGTTGCGGTGAAATCTATGTAACCTATGGCGTACCCCGCCTCGCCTATGGGCGCGACGGCTACGGCGTAGCACTTTTCGCCGCGGTTGACAAGGGAAACGAGAACGCTTTGGGGCGAAAAACCTATGTTGTAGTCGCCGAGGCGCGATTGGCTTTGCGACGAGGGATAGACCACCCTGCCCGTGTCCGCCGCGAGCGCGACGCCCTCGAAGCCGTTATACCCCTTGGAAAAGAGCGATCTTGCCTCCTCCTCGCCTATGGTCGAAAGATCGTAACCGCTTGCTTCGAGGTTCTCGCCTACCCCGCGCGAGAGGTTCTCCGCCCACGAGGTATATGCGTTAAGGGCGGCGGTCTGCGCGCCGTTCTCCGCAAAAGTCTGTACGGCGAAGAAACTTACGGCAATTACCGCTATTATCGCAATGAGCGAGGCAACGGCTTTGATGACCGTCATTTTATTGAGTTTTTCCGCAAGAAGCTGCATCACGGCGTTGACACCTATTACTTTTTGTTCTTATCGGAGCTGTCGGGCTGTTCGGGGGGTTCTTTTTTTGATTTTTTAGGCTGTTCCTTTTTGGGTTGTTCTTTTTTCGGCTGTTCCTTTTTGGGCTGTTCTTTGCGCTGACGTTCGTCCTTTAACTGCGCCACCGAGGCTTTGAGTATTTCAAGCGAAATCGGCTTGGCTATATGGGCGTTCATGCCCGAGCGCAACGCCTGTTTTACGTCGTCGGCGAACGCGTTTGCCGTCATGGCGGCAATGGGTATGGTCTTTGCGGAAGGGTGCTTGCTCGAACGTATGGCGCGGGTTGCCGCGTAACCGTCCATAACGGGCATCTGCACGTCCATTAAAATCATATCGTACGCGCCGACGGGGCTGTTGATAAACTTTTCGAGGGCGATCTTGCCGTTTTGGGCTATCTCGCACGTTGCTCCCGAAATGGCGAGGAGTTCCTCTATTATCTCGGCGTTTATCTCGTTGTCCTCGGCGACGAGAAAGCGCATGCCTTCGAGCGGGTTTTCGCCCTGAACGGGCTTTTGTTCGGTCGTTGAAACGCGGCTGCGAATGGATGCTATGGTGCGCTTGAAAGCCGATATGAAGAACGGCTTTGACATAAATCCCTGCACGCCCGCCGCGCTTGCCGCGCTTTCGATATTCTCCCAATCGTAGGCAGTCAAGATGAGCACGGACGCGCCCTCCAGCTCGCCGCTGACAAGACGGGCTGTTTCAACGCCGTCGAGTACGGGCATTTTCAAATCTATTAAAACCACGTCGTAGGGCTTGCCCTCGGCGACCGACTGCTTTACGAGTTTGTATGCGGCGTTGCCGTCGGTGCAGTAGTCGGCTTCGACACCCGCGTGCTTCAATATATCACTTACGTTTATGCAGATATCCTCTTCGTCGTCGACGACGAGCGTTCTTTTAATGTTGTAATCTCTCCAGAAATCGCCGTCGTCGGTCTGCTCGACCACTCTTAGCTGAAGCCCGACGGAGAACGTCGTGCCCTCGTTGAGTTTGGATTGAACGTCGATAGTTCCGCCCATGAGGTCGACAAGGTTCTTGGTGATCGCCATTCCCAGACCCGTGCCCTGTATCTTGGCTATCATGTCGTTCTCTTCGCGTTCGAACGGTTCGTAGACCTTTTTGAGGAATTCCTCGCTCATGCCCACGCCGTTGTCTTTTACTGTGAATTTCAAGCCGTCGATATTGTCTGACGACTTTCCGCCCGCACGGACAGTGAACTCGATAGTGCCGCCCTCGGGGGTGTATTTTACGGCATTTGAAAGAATGTTGATGAGTATCTGGCTGATACGGAGTTTATCGCCCAGATAATTTTCGTGCAACAGCTCGTAGGTGTTGAACCTGTATGTGAGGTTCTTCGCCCTTGCCTGAGGCGATATTACCGAATTGATGTCTTCGAGCAATTCTGATATGGTGAACTCGGAAATATTGAGGGTTATCTTGCCGCTCTCGATCTTGCTCATGTCGAGAATGTCGTTGATAAGCCCCAGCAAATGCTGCCCCGAAGCCTTTATCTTTTTGCTGTATTCCAACACCTTTTCGGGGTTGTAGGCGAACTCTTCGAGGAGCGACGAGAAGCCTATTACGGCGTTCATGGGCGTGCGTATGTCGTGCGACATATTCGAGAGGAAATCGCTCTTGGCTCTGTTGGCGTCCTCGGCGGCACGGAGAGCCTCTTTGAGCACGACCTGATTCTGAAGCTCCCGCTCTTTGAGAGCCGATATATTCTGACGGGCGAACAGCACTTCGGAAGCCTTGCCGTCGACGTTGCGGGAAAGACAGATTATGCTCATCTCTTCCCACATATTCTTGTTTTGACCGTCCTGACCGTCGGCGGTGCGGTATTCATAGCGAATTTCGTTGTTGCCGTTGCCGAGGTCCTGCTTTATCTGCGCTATGGCAAGTTTGTTGCTGAGCCATTTTCTGTCGTAGCCGTCTTTGAACGAGGCGACCACGCTCTTTCTGAAATCGGCGTACGCGCCCTCTGCGACTATATTGCCGTCGGTGGGCGTGGTGTCGGCGACGTACCTGTACGTCTGCGCGTCGAGGTTGACGTATACGAACCTGTCGTAGAGCTGGGTGAGCGCGTCGACGACGTAGGATTTATCGCGGTTGTCTTTGACGAGCCGTCTGTTCTGAATGTAATTTATTATTATGAGGAAAACTATATAAACCGCGAGCGCGAGTATAAGCCCCAAACCGAGCTGAACGCCCTCGAGGTTGACAACCTTTGTCATTCCCGCGGTCACTGCGGCGGGGAAGGTCTGCAATACGAGCCAAGGGTGAACCTTGTTGTCGCCGGGGACGAACGTGAGGTACGCCGCCGCGACGCCTTCGTTCGTTTCGGTGTTGAACATTATGCCGCCTTGCTGAGCGTCGTAGACCTTTTGAATTTCGGATATGAGTTGGTCTTTTTCGCGGTTCAGGCGGGAGTAAATGTCGTTTGCGCCCTCGCCCTCCTGCACTACCGACTCGTCCGAGCTTATCAGTAATTTAATATCGCCTATTTGCAGCGAACCGCTTTCGGCAAAATCTACGCTGTACAGAAAAACTTCCGACGGGTGATTGAAGAAAGTTATGTCGATAAAACTGCGGAGCTTTTCTTCGGAGAACCTTCCGAGGAGAACGCCCTTTGTTTCGCCGCCCACTGTTACGGGGGTGTACACGTTGAGAACGCGCGTGCCGTCCTGATTGGAAAAGCCGTCGTTGCGGAGCGCGGCGTAAACGCCCGTATGCCCTTCGTCGACGCCGCGGGTGTAGTACTCGGCGTATGTTTGAGCGGGCTGGGATTCAACTCTGTTCTCTTCTTTGAAATAACGGTATATAGTGCCGTTCGTGCTTACATAGTCGACGTTGGCGAATATGGCGGTGTTTATCTGCTTTAAGTTTTCGGGATAGCCGTCGTTATCGGGGAGCGGTTCGCAAAGAGAGGCAATATTCATAAGGGTTACGGAAGCCGTGGATAGCTCGCTCCCCACCCTTATCGCAGTCTTTTGCGCCGTTTCGGCAACATATTCGCCGTTTTGCTGTATTACCCTGTTGTAGTTGTTGATCATAAACACAGTAAAAAAGGTTATGATTATGGGCAACACTATCAGAATGGGCAAGAACCTCTGCAAAAACCTTATGTTGATTTTGAACTTCTTTTTCTGTTGCATGGTCTTATTGTGTGTTTCAATCCTCTTTGAGGGCGCGGAGAGCCGTCATAACCGTGCCGTAACAGGTTTTGAGTGCGGGCATTTTTTGGTCTACGTTCAAACTTCCCCCGCGCAAGATCTCGGTTATTTCGGACGAGATACGATAGAGCGAATCGAAGCCGAGGTTCTGGCAAACGCCCTTTAAAGTGTGAGCGGCGCGGAACGCCTCGCCGACGTCGCCGTTTTTCAACGCCTCGCAGAGCTGTGAAAAGCTGGGGTCCTGCTCGAATTTAAGGGCAAACCTCTTTACCCTTTCTTCGCTTAAAAACCGCGAGAGCGTGCCCTCGTAATCGCCGTCTATCGCGGCATAAAATTCTTTAACGTTCATATTTCTCCCTTGTAAACTTTTGTAACTCTTTTGGATCATTCATCCGTTAAAACACGTTTTAACACTTCCGCCGCAACTTTGCGAAGATCGCTTTCGACGTCGGGCGTACTGTGCAACGCCTCGTACAGCCCGTCCGCGCACTTATCGAGCACTTCCATAAGAAGCGGGTTGAATGTGCCGCACTCGCCGTTCTTTATCATTTCGACCGCCTTTTCGTGCGAGTACGCCGCCTTGTAGACGCGTTCGCTCGTCAATGCGTCGTATACGTCGGCAAGCGCGACCACCTGAGCGGACATGGGTATTTCGTCTCCCTTTAAGCCGTCGGGATAGCCTCTGCCGTCGTACCTTTCGTGATGCCAGCGGCAAATCTGATACGCCGTTTTAACGAGCGGTTCGTCGGTGTATAAGGGCAACTTTTCGAGCATGGACGCGCCTATCGCCGAATGGGTCTTCATTATGGCGAATTCCTCGGGCGTGAGTCTGCCGGGCTTGTTCAGGACCTCTGTGGGAATGGATACTTTGCCTATGTCGTGCAAGGACGAAGCCGTGCCGATGAGCGTTATTTCCTCTTCCGAAAGGGCGTACTCGGGGTGAAGCGCGCCGAGCGCACGCAGGAAAAATTCGGTTATTATTCTTATGTGCTGAATGTGAGGACCGCTCTCCTCGTTTCTGAACTCCACGATATGACTCAATATGCTTATCATCATGGAGTTGTTCTTCTGCCTTTCGAAGATCTGCTCCTGTACCGCTTCCATCAGCCTTTTTTGCTTGCCGTAGAGCACGAGCGTGTTCACAACTCTGCGCACAACTATATGCGCGTCGAAGGGGCGGCTTATGTAGTCGGTCACTCCCAGATTGAACGCCCTCTCCGCAAACGACGGGGCGTTCTCGGCTGAAATTATTATAACGGGGGTCTCTTCGATGAGCTTTGTTCTGTTCATCTCTTCGAGCACTTCGAATCCGTTGACCTTGGGCATATTTATGTCGAGGAGCACAAGCGATATGCTCTTGTCGGAAGCGAGCGCGGAGATCGCCTCGTCGCCGTCGCACGCTTCGGCTATGGCGAAGTTGTCCTGAAGAATGTCTTTGAGTATTTCGCGGTTCATCTGCGAATCGTCGGCTATAAGTATTTTCTTTTTCTCGGTCGGTTTGTTCAAAGCTGTAACTTACTCCTTGCTGTAATTATACTCTTCTTCTTTCCCCTTACATTTTGCCGTTTACTTTTTTGCCGTTTACTTTTCCTCGCCGACGGTTTCGGTCTTGCCGTCGTCGAGTTCCTCTATCGTCTGTCTGCTGTAATAGAGCGAAAGCCCTATAAGCCTTGCGGTGGTTATTATTATGTCGAGTTCGCCGTTCTGCCATATGCGCGCGGTGTCGGTCATTTCGATGCGGATATAGCCGAACTCCTTGTCGAACGCGGCTATTTTGCAGTACACGGCGGAGACTATCTTCTGTTCTTTGAGGCGTTCGACAAATTCCTCGCCCATTATGTTGTTGTAGCTGCTTATTTTGTTTGCGTAGGCAAGCCCCGAGTTGTCGACTATTTTTGAAATTTCATTGTAGTCGAGAGGCTTGAAATCTTTGTTTTTCGCAAGGGAATGGACCATGTTGAACTTCATTCCCGAACGCGTTTCCACGCATAAGTGGTCGAACATATAATATGTGACGAGAAAGCGCAGTTGGTTGCGGATCGCCGCCGCAAGATTGCTTGTGCCAGTGAGAGTATCGAAAATCTTTGCATGGAGATACATCGACGAGAAAGACAGATCTCTTTTTGCCTTTAAGTCGAGGTTCTTGTGCTTGCTTTCAAGATAGATTATAAAGCAGTTTCTGCCCTTCATCTTGCCGCGGTATAACGCCTTGTCGGCAAGCGTCCACAGCTCTTCGTAGTCGAGCGTGTCGACGGGATAGCGGGCAATTCCCATTGAAATGGTTATCGAGGGAATACTCTCGTTTGAAAAGCGGAGATTGCCTATCGTCATATTAATTTCGTGTCCGATGTCCCACACGTCTTTGTATTCGGTAAGACCTTCGCACACCAAAAGGAATTCGTCGCCGCCGTATCTGCCGACAACGCCGCGCATGCCGACGGAATCCATCAAGAACTGCGCGATGCCCGAAAGAACTTCGTCTCCCGCTTTATGCCCGTAACCGTCGTTAATGTACTTGAAGTTGTCGACGTCGGCAATGAAAAGGCTGAACGGCTTTTTCTCTTCGACGAGCCGACGGATATACTTGCCGATGACTTCGCGCGTGAAAACCTCGGTGAGATTGTCGAACGCGTGATCGAAATCGACGGTCTTGAAGTACGGGAATTTTTTTACCAATGTTTCTTTTGTCATAGAAGTCCCCCTATAACGGCGATACCGAAATAAGATTATAATATCGCTTATAACTTATTATATACTCAATGCAACAAAATGTCAATAACCGCAACGTAAAATAAATTCCCCCGTAAGCCGTCTTATGGGGGAATTAACGTTATTTTGTTTGTTGCGGGTTATTTGGCGTTGGTTGCGGGTTATACGTGCTGTTTTATATGCGCCTCGTAATAGCCGCGCAGTTTTTGCCATGCGTCGTCGACGTTTTTGGTTCGGACGCTCATTCCCAGCCCGTTGAGCATATCGACTATGCCCTGCGCCGAAGAGGGGATCGGCGTTGTGCCGTCGAGCGTGCCGTTTGCAAAGCCGTTGTACATTACCCTTACAAGCGCGTTGCGCGCTTCGGACGAGCTGTTTTTGAAAAGCCCGTCGATTGCCTTTTGCCCGTCCTCTTTGAGCGTTTCGGAAGCCTCGGTGGAAAGGGGCAAAAGTGTGGGCATTATTACGTACCACAGGCTGTTTTCGGAGTTCTCCAACTGCTGATAGACGTGCTTAATGACTCCCGCTTTGTTGAGAGCCGCGCCCACTACGTCCGCGCCTTCAAGCCCGCACTCGGCGGTGCACTGATATTCGAAGCCCTGATCCTTGTTGCCTATGGGAAGCGCGGAGCCTATTACTTTACGGGCGTAGTTGGTGTAGTTCAGCGTGTAGGAACTTATGGGGTCGTGACCGCCGAAGCCCTTGCCTTTGAAGCAGTTGATATTGTCGTCGGTCATTATGGGAATTTGCCTGCCCGCGTAGTCCAAACCGACGTACGCTTTGCCGTTATATACAAAACACGTGCCGTCGATATTTTCGTACTGCGCTTCGAGGTAGTTGGTCTTGTCGGCAATTTTGCGGAACTTGGTGGTATCGGTCAGATCGTATTCCGCAAGTTCTTCGGCGTACCACCACCCGTCGGGCGACTCGTTGCCGCTTTCGGACTGAGGTCCGTACGACATGAGAATTTGTCCGTCTTTCGAGAAGAACAGATCGATGAACGCGAGCACTGCCGAAAGGCGTTCGGGGTTATTCGAAACGCTTTGGTAAGGGATCGCAAACCCCGTATTCTTTACAGAACGCCAGCTCTCGGAAAAGCGCATTACCTTAAAGTTGTCCTCTGCGCCGCTGCCGTCGTTCCAGCGCGATACGGCGGTGATTATGGGCGAAAACTCGTAGTCGGCGGGTATCATGTACGTGCCCATAGAAATTTCGGGGTCGAGCCTCATCTGATAGAGCGTTTGGGTTTGAACGTAGTCGTGTTCGAGGAAGTACACTGGACCTATGTTTTCGCTCTTTGTGGAATAGACCGAGCGGTCGGTCCCCTTTACGTCGCCCGTGTACAACAGCCCCTCTTTGGCGAAAGCCGAAAGGCGGTTCATCGCCTCCCACGTCGCCGTGTTCTCGCGTGCGTCGCGTACCGTGCCGTCGGCGTCGATATAGGTAAACTCGTAGCGCGATTCAAGACCGCGAACGCCGTAGAGTTCGCCTGCAAGGGCGTACATATCTGCAATTCTCTGGGTGAACGACGAACGTCCGCCCAACGCAAACAGATCGCTTACGCTCTGCATACTGCTGACGGAGTTGCCCAAAAGGTCAAGCCCCGTTACCACGCAACGGCTCATTGCGGCGAGAAGGTCGACGTCCCACGCGGCGGATACCCCGCAGAATATGTCGGAGCGGGCGAGCCTGCGTTCTTTGGAATAATAGGGCGCGCCCGTGCTCGTTAAGTAGGCGGCGTCGATATAGTTTTGAAGTATGCTGACAAGCTGTAAGCCCGTTACTTCGCCGTGGGTCTCGTTTATTACAAAGTTCTGCAAGTCGACTATGTTGCCGCTGTTGCCCGTGTACGCCATTCCCGCGGCTTGCTTGATTGACTTGCCGAGCGGAGTGCTGTCGTCGGTTGCGGCTTCCAACGCGTTGGAATAGTCGACGTAGACGTAATCTTTGTTACGCATTCTCGGGTCGGTGGGGCTTATTACCTCTATCCTCGTGCGACCCGTCGTTCCCATAAAGGACGTAATGAAAGAGCGCGTGCCGTCAATTACGACGTTGTCTCCCGCTACCGTACTCTTGGTGGAAATGTTGCTCTGACCCGAGTTCTTCATTTCGGCTTGTTCTTTGAACGTCGTCGTGTCGTCCTCTGCTTCGCCTACGTCGGTGTAGTCGACGTCGAGGAGCTTATAAGCCCAGCTCTTCTGTATCATCGTGTATTTTTCGATATCGTCGTTGCCGTCGAAGTAGGGCGCGTAGTACATTGCGCCCGTGTCCGTATCGGTGATGAGCGAGAGATAGATGAGCGGGTTGTCGTTCAAAAACGCCTTATAGTTGGGCATATAGTCGAGATAAAGGCTTAAATCGAGGAACTTCGCCTCGGGCGAGGTCGCCTGCGCGCTCTGTATCGCCGCGCAAGAGCCCGTGATTATGTCGTAGTCCCAAAGGCAGTGCGTTTCGTCCGACACGAGGTTGCCGTTTTCGTCGGTGTAGAGCCTTTCGTCGTTGGTGTCGGTTATGAGTTTATCTATCGAATCGTCGGACTTTGCGGGGACGTATTCGTCGATAAACTGCACGTGCAACTTATCTTCGAGAGCCTGCCATGCGGGCTTTAAGTCGCCCTGACTGTAAGTTTTGCCGTCGGGGAGCACAAGCTCCGTGCCCGCGGGGGTGAGCGAGTTCTGCGAGGTGAATGATATCGCCGTGTCGCTGCTCGTTTCGTAGCCTATGTTGCAGACGAGTTCAAGCCCGTTTTTCCATGTGAGTCTGTTCTCGTCGTTGACATTCACGCGCAGTTGTTCCTGCGAATAGTTGTGAGTTGCGCCCGGAATACAGCCCGTAAAAGTTGACGCCATCGACGAGGCAAGCACGGCGCACGCCGCTATGGCGGCTATCTTTTTGAACCTTTTATTCATGATCATTCGCCCTCCCCGTTGCCGTTTTCGGGCTTTTCGCCGCTCTGCGCGGGTTGCTCTGCCGTTGCGTTGGTTGCCGCTTGGTTCGCGCTTTCGGCGGTTGTTGCGTTGGTTGCCGCGGGGTTGGTTGAACTTGCCGCGTTGGTTGCGTTGGTCGCCGCGTTTTCGGCGGGTTGCGCGGGTGCATTTGTTGCATCGGCGGGTTGCGCCGCGCCGCTCTGTGCCGCAACGTCCGCTTGCGCGCCGCTCTGTGCCGCGCCCTGCACGGGTCGACTTTCGGCGGCTTCGCCTTGCTGTGTTGCGTCGGCTGCCGCTGCCTCGCCGCTTACGCCCGACTGTTCACCCGAATTCCGAACGCCTGCGCCGCTCTGCTCCGCTCCCTCTGCGGGCGAACCGTTCGAGGGGAACGCGGGGTCTTGCTCGGCGGGCGCGCCCCAATACTGCCGCCAGAAAGGCGATTCGGGTCCCATACTGTCGTAGAAGCCGTCGGAGTCGGGGTCTTCCTCTTCGTAGGAAGGCAAACTCTGCATGGGCATAGGTCCGTAGCCGAGAGTGGGCGCGTTTTGCTGTCCGCCGAGATAACCGACGGGACGGGAAGTTACCGTCATTATGCGTTCATACAATACCTTTCTTCTGCGGTGAGCGCGCAGAGCGAGTATGGCGATGAGCACGAATATGCAAAGCAGAATGACTACCGCCACAACTATGCCCGTGATTATGAGCGTTCTTATGTCCCACTGCCAAGGTTCGGTAACGGAGAACCCGTTGGGCGACGACGGTCCGAAGAGCCTGTGTTGGGTAGGCTCGGGCGGAACGGTCGACTTGGGGTGAACGGTGAAGCTGAACGCCTGCGATTCATAGGCGTTGAAGTTGGACGTGCCGTCCACGAAAATTTTGACGTAATACGTGCCGACGGGGTATGAAGATTCGGTGTACAACTTTGTACATTCCGCGTCGGAATAATATCTTACCCGATAGCGAAGTCCGCCCTCGTGCTCGAAGAGCATGTGGGGAGCAGTTTCGGTAGAAGCGGCTTCGCCGTCCGTCCAGTCCGCACGGGAATATGCCGTTGTCATTACGTTGTCGGCGGGGTTTATGGTTACGGTGAACTTATGCTGCTCGTCGTAGTCTCCGCCTACCGTTTCGAAGTTCTTTGCGTTCAGACGGTAATATACCGTGTAGGGCTGAACTTCGCCGTTTTCGTCGCGCAGAACGTTTTTGAGAACGGTGTTGAGCGTATCGGCTTTTATGTCGTCCTCGGTCATGTAGTCGCCGTAGTCGACGCTGTACTCTATTACGTAGCCCGAGGAATACAGCTCGTCGTACTTGGTATCCGCCCAGCCCGTGCCGTTCCTCAGATCGCCGCTTTCGGGCATGGTTATGCTTGCCTGAGGAAGCTGGACGTTTTGGTTATACGAGAACTCGTACGCCGAATCGAAGAGTTGGGAAGAACCGCCGCCAGTGAGCGAAATTGCGTCTACCGTGAAGTAGAACGTTGCGCTGTACGGGGTGGATACCGACGGGTTGACGTTGGCGTCGATTTTGACGGCGAGCTTATAGTCGCCCGCGGGAACGGCGGCGTTTATCCATGTTTCAAAGCCGTTCTTGCCCGTCGACGAATCGGTTTCGAGAGTGAACGATATATTATCGTCTGCCCTGAGCGCGGACGTAAGCATTATTCCCTCTGCCGAAATAGTCGCCTGCGTGCGGTTCTGAAGAGTGAATACTACCTTTTCCGCGGGGGCGTAACCGGGCGTGGGGATTATCTTTGAGAAGTCGAAGTTGGTATCGCCGTAAGTCCAGCCGCCCGTCATTTGCCAGGGATCGCCGTTTTCGTCCACAAGGGGCGTGGTGTTGACTTCAGTGCCGCCACCGCCACCACCGCCTCCGCCGCTGCCCGAGCTTCCCGAGCCGCCGCCGATTATTACCCACGTCTTAGCTATGGTCGCGTTGCCGTCGATACCTATGGTTACGGTGCAGGAATACTCCGATCTAAGGGCTTCGGAATTTATGTTTACGGTATCGAATTTGTAGTTTATCTTATCGTATAAGGTCAAGGTCAGTTGAGTTAGGTACTTACCTTCACTCATTCCATAGTTTGTATTTTGTCTGTCATCGACAGCGGAATACACATTACCGCCGTCCACAAGTTTGGGAATATCGCCCATAGCGTCGTCGATTAGTTTTACGGTAATTTGCTTACCGTTGCCGCGCGCCATGCCGTTCTTTATGGAAGCGACCGATTGGCTTCCGACCGTACCGCCCTCGAAATCTTCAAGGGGCTGCCAAACCATCTTTTCGCCCTCGGCAACGGCTCTTGCCGAAACCCATTCCATTGAAAGGTCGATGACCTTTTGTTCAATGGTGAACGCCACAACAATGTCGTCCGCAAACGCGCCGAGCGAAGATACAAGGTTGATATGCGCCTTATACACGCCCGCGTTGCCGAGCATAGTCAGCGTTGTTGCGCCGCCGCCGATGGGGTTATATTCCCAGCGAACTACGCGGAATACGTCGCGGTTGAACTTGGGCGAGGAGTCGTCTAAAATGTTGGTGTTTATGTAGTTAATGACCGTCGCCGCTTTGGTTGCGGGCAAGGTGAGATCGAGACGGGGCAAGCCGTATTTGAGGTTTGCGGCAAGCACGGGTGCGACTTTCGCATAAACCGTTGCGTAAAGCTCTATCTCCGCCGTGCTCTGCGAAAGCAGTTCGTTTACCTTTTTGGTGTCGATCACTGTGCCGTCGGTTTTGGAATCGCGCCATACCGTCGAAGAATAGCCGTTTTCGGTGAGCGGGAAGTTGACTTCCCCGCCCGCGGGATCGATACTCCAGCTGCCGTCTGCCGCACGCTTGAAGTCGAACGTCTTTTTATAAAGGCGGTATTCGGTTGCGTACAGCTCGACTTCGGGCGTCGCGCCGTTGTTGGTCACGCGATTATATTTTATGGAAATAAGGTAGGTGAGCTGGTTCTCGAACAGCTTTAAGTTGCCGTCGGCAATTATCGAATCGTACGCATTTTTATCCGAGGCTATCAAAAGCGCGGTCGAGGGCACGTTTGCGAACGCGCTCGTTCCGTATATGGCTTTGTCGGGAAGATATACAAATTCAAGCGCGGTGTCGCCCTCGAACGCCGAAGCGGCTACCGTGGTCACGCCCTTGGGTATCATTATTATGCGCAAGCCCGTATTCCCCGCAAACGCGCCTCTGTCTATCGTTTTAAGGGATTCCGAAAGGGCAATGCTCGTAACTGCCGCGCAGTTGCGGAAAGCCGAGTCGCCCACGCGCGTTACAGTTTTGGGAAGGTATACGTCGTTTGCCGAGGTCTCGCCCTCCACCTCTATTTTGTTCAATTGGGTGCAGTTGTTGAAAGTGTAATCTTCTATCTCCGAAAGCACGGTCGAAAGGGTGACGGTTTTAAGGTTCTGACAGCCGTCGAACGCGTGCGCGCCTATATTTCTTACCGTACTGAGGCTGACCGAACCGATTCCCGAACAGCCCTTAAATGCGTATTCGCCTATATCGGAGAACGACGAAAGTTCGATTTGAGTAAGATTCGTACAGTCCGCAAAAGCGTATGCGCCAACCGTGCGCGGGTTGCCCGTAAAGGTTATTTGGGCAAGATCGGAACAGCCCTCGAACGCGTGCGCCGAAAGCGTGGTTACGCCGTCGGGAATAATTATGGTTTTGAGTTTGCTCTTGTAGAACGCGTACTCCCCTATCTCGGCAAGACCTGCGGGAAGGGTGACGCTTTCGACCGAAGTTTCGGCAAACGCGCGCTCGCCGACAAGACCGCCGAGAAGAATTACCTCTTTAAGACTTGCGGGAACGCTGCCCGCGCCGAAGAGCGTTTCGAGCGAGGCGTTCGCGCTTGAATCGGCGTTAAGCCCCAAAAACGGCAGTGTCAATGTTGAAAGGTTGGTGCAACCGTAGAACGCCCCCGCCGCTATGCTCGTCATGTTCTCGGGCAGGGTTATGCTTTCGAGCCAATTGCCGTTTCTGAACGCGTTTTCGCCCAAGGTGTCCGAAACGGAGATGGTGACGTTTTTCAAAGCGCGTTGGTTCGAAAGACCCGTATCTGCCGAAGTTACGCCGAAGAGCACGGCAAGGTCTTTACGGGTGCTTGAACCCGCGGTATTTATTATGGGAATTTCGAGGGATTCCAGATAGTTGCAACCCTCGAACACGTGGCTCACGCCGCTTGCTCCGCCGAACGAGGTGACCGTTGCGGGAATGACGAGCGAGCGCAACGACGTACAGCCGCGGAACGCATAATCGCGCACGGTCGTGTAGCCTAATTCGGGCAGAGTTATGGATACAAGATCCTTAAAGCCGCTGAACGCCGAACGGGGAATTATGCCCGAGGAGTTCGCATGAACAATGGTTACGTTTTTAAGACTTTGCGGTATCCAGTAAGTATAATTATAAGTGCCGCTGTCGGCGGTATCGCTGTTGCCGTACATTACGCTTATCTGCACGCCGCCCTCCCATGAGCTGTTGCCGAAAAGGCTTGCAAGAACCGAGGAAGAACCCGATATTGTGCTCAGCTTTTCGCCTATGAACGGCAAGGTGAGAGTCGTAAGGGAATTGTTGCCGCCGATCGCTCCGTATTCTATCCAATCGAGGTTTGTAAGGTCGAGTTCGGCATAAGGACAGCCCCAGAATGCGTACTGCCCTATGTGCTTTTCGCCGCCCGTAAGTCGGTCAAAGTCGAAGTCGGTGAAATTAAAGCAATGCGAGAAAGCGTTACTTTTTACGTAGGTCAGCAAACTGTCTTCGGGGAGATTGAACTTCGTAAGCTGTTGACAGTCGCGGAAGCACTTTTCGGAAACGTATGTAAGAGCTGAGTTGTAATTGACTGTCGTAAGGTTTTTGCAAATCTCGAAAACGCCGTAATTTGTATCGTTTTCGCCCGAATTTGTACTTGCGTTTATGTTGAGAACGCTGTTCGGAATTGTTACTTCGGTAAAGCCGCAACCGTAGAACGCCGCCCCGCGAATTGTAGTTACCGTATCGGGGAGCAGAAGTTTGCCCTCTTCCTTTTCGATACCGTCGTAATATACCGACGAAAGCGCGGTGCAGTTATGGAAAATATGTCTGTCTATTACCTGTATCTGCGAGGGAAGTTTGAATTCGGCAAGCGAAGTACAGCCCTCAAAGGCACTCGCGCCTATGGTGGCGGTCGAAGCGAAGTTAGCGGTAAATGTTTCGAGCGCGGCGCATTTTTCGAACGCGTTGTTATTTATTGCCGTGATACTTTCCGCTTCGAAAGTGACTGTTGCAAGGTTGGTGCAGCCCGAGAACAGATAGGACGAAACCGTTGTAAAAGCCTTGGGAATATTTATTGCCGAAAGCGTTGTACAATTACGGAATACATAAGTGCCGAGCGTTGCGAGATTTTCGGGAAGATAATGCCCTCTATTGTCTTTAAGTTCAAGAGCAGAACAACCGTCAAATGCATAGTCGCCTATGATCGTGACCGTTGAGGGAATGGTAAACTCGCCGAGCGAGGTGCAACCGCTAAAGGCATAGGCGCGGATATTTTTTATTTGTTTATCACTGCCCCTGCTCTCGGCGTCGGCAAAAGTTACGCTTGTGAGATCGGTACAGCCGTTGCAGAACCTGTATCCCAATTCACTGCAATTTTTGGGGATTTCGAGCGTTCTGAGTTTTGTGCAACCCTGGAATACGCCGCTGTATCTGGTACCCGTATCCCCCATTTTTGTAAGTTGTGATTCGGGTTCGAACGTTACAGTTTCAAGTTTGGAACAATTGCAGAAAGCCGTGTGATCTATTTGCTCAACCGACGAGGGAACGGTGAAAGAAGTTATTGCAGTCGAATAAAACGCTCCGTTGCCTATTTTTGTGGGAGTAAACGCCTTTTTAAAGTTGATTTCAGAAAGTGATCTGCAGTTATAGAAAATCTGGACGGGAATGTCGTTTGTAACGTCGCACTCGAAAACGACGCTCCATAAGTTACTGCAACCGTAAAATAAATTTGCGGGGACGACTGTCGAACTGAAAGAGGTCACCGTGGAAGGTATGGTAATTTCGGATAATTTACCGCAACTCTGGAACGCTCCGTCGCCTATCGTCTGCAAGCCGTCATTGAGAGCTATCGACATCATATTCTGACAGTTGTAGAACGCGCTTTTGCCTATACTTTCAACCGAACTTTGCAAAGTAACGGAACTTATGCCCTGACAGGAATAGAACGCGCTATCGCCTATTGTTGTTAAATTTTCGGGCAACGCGATCGCGCCGCCGTTCGCGCCGAGATTACAGGAAGAAAAAGCATTGTTGCCTATCTTGGTGACGCTTGCGGGCAATTCCATCGAAGTTAGCAAACCGCAACTTGCAAAAGCGTTTTGCTGAATATCGTCAAGTTTGGAAGTCGCTTCGAATTTTACGGTGTTAAGATTTCTGCAATTGTAGAAAGCATAACCGCCTATCGTCTGCAACTTTGCGGGAAGAGTTATTTCGGTAATACTGCAACCCGAAAACGCGCCGCTGGTGTTACCGCTGCCGCCCTTTATTTCGGTAAGAGCGCAGTCGGGGGCGAATTTTATTGAATTGAGCTTTACTCCGTAAAACGCGCTTGCACCGATACTTGTGAGCGTTGCGGGGAAAGAAACCGACGTAAAGGAACTGCTCGTGCAATTATTGAAAGCACTTGCTCCGATGCTCGAAAGCGATATTTTTTCAAGGTCTACGCCGTGCAGATTATTGCAATCATAAAACGCCTGATCGTCTATTTTGGTTATTTGCGCGGGTATTACAATCGATTGCAACTGCTTGCAACTGTAAAACGCCATTTTGGAAATAGTTGTAAAATGCGAGTTGGTCGAAAGTTGTACAGAACCCTGACCTGCCGAACCGAGAGACGAGCAACCCGAAAAGATTTCTTCGCCTATTGTTTCAACAGTGTTGGGGAGAGTTACTTTGTCCAAAGCCGTACAGCCTTTGAACGCGCTCTTTCCGATACTTACAACATTTTTAAGTTCAATTGAAGTAAGGTTTGTGCAACCGCTAAACGCCTCGTCCCCCACTCCGTTAACGCCGTTACCCAAAGTGAACGAGGTCAAACCTGTACAATTGTAAAACGCCCGTTTGCCTATTTGAGTCACGCTTGCGGGAATTTCGGGAGCGGTCAAATTGGTGCAACCGTAGAAAGTGTAAGCCTTTATTTCTGTAAGGTTTGCGGGCAAGGTTACGTTTTTGAGCATTGTGCAACCGTAAAACGCACCGCCGATTATCGTATAATTTATCCCGCTTCCGCCCGTTATTGTAACGGTGGTAAGCGAGCCGGGAATACTGTAATAAGCGTTTCCCGGGGACGTATCGTCGCTCGTATAGGCGTACTGCCGTATATATGTCGACCCAGAAACGCCGTTTTCGCTTGGACGCGAGAATATGTAGCCAAACAGATTGTTAAGACTTGTCGAGCCGCTCTTCTCGCCGACGAAAGGCAAGGTTATTTGCGTAAGGGAAGAAAGCCCGCGGAACGCCCCCGAACCGATAGCCGTAACGCTGTCGGGAATTGTAAGCGAGTTTATCGAAGCGCAGTTATAGAACGCGCCATTAAGATTAGTTGAAGAAGTATTGAGTATTCCGTTCCTATAACTACCGTAACCGCGAATTTCCGTCAGCGACGTCGCACCCGTAAAATCGACGGTCTGAAGATTGCGACATTCATAAAAAGCCTCGGCGTTGATTATCTGCACAGTCGAAGATATCTTTACCGAAGTGATTTTACCGTTAACGGGGTTTCCATAGCTGTCGTTGGTGTTTCTGAAAGCGCGGACTTCGATAACTTCAACGCCCTCGGGTATTTCTATTATTATGGAATCGCAGTTTTGAAGTTCGGCTATCTTGTCCGCCTTAATGCCCTTTAAGACCTTATAAGTCGTACCACTGTTATCCATACTCGCCGCCGTCGTATTTTCAATGTCGAAATCGCTCTCATCTTTGAGAGTTACCGACGTGCCCGAAGCTATGGGTTGCACGGGGCTTGAAGCCGCGTACGCTTTGGGCGCAGAAAAAAGCAACGCCGACGCTCCTATCACGCAAATAGCAAGTACCGAAACAAGAGCAAACAGCGTCGCCTTAAAGCCTTTCTTAAAAATTTTCATATTACGATTTCTCCCCTTAACATTCAAGTTAAAAATTACAAGCTGATTTTTTTGCGGCTTTGAACCAACTTTTTGCGGCTGTGCGCCGCATGTGACGTTATGTGCCGCGTTTGACGTTATGTGCCGCGTTTGGCGTTATGTGCCGCGCCGTGTGGCGGGCAACTTTTGTTCCTTTGCGGAACGCTGTGTATGCGTTCCGCAAAGGCGGGTATTAAAAATACCCGCGCCGCGCTTGGGCGTTTTTGAAGCCTCAGGCGTTTTTTGTGACGCTTTGGGCGTTTTTTTGCCGCGCCCATAATGAGCGAGTTTATTAAACTACACTTTAAATTATAACAGAAACTGTTAAAATGTCAATGACTTTACGATAAAATATTACATAATTGCATAAATTAATGCAATGTTTTATAAATTTTTGGAAATTTTTTTCAACATTGCCGTTTTAAGTGGGGCATAGGTTGAAAATTTTTTGGGGGGCGGTTTGCTGTGGTTGGGGTGACGGCGTTAAATGGGTAGGTGCGCGAGCGGACAGTGCCATAATAAGCTCCGATAATATGCGCGCCGGCGTTCCGCCCGCGCGCGAAAAGTGCCTTATGTTACTCCGATAATATTTAAAAAGTAATTACGAAGTTTACGGCAGAAAGCGCGCCCTCGTCACAGACGAGGGCGCGCTTTACATGGAGCAGGTGACGGGAGTCGGACCCGCCGAAATCAGCTTGGGAAGCTGACGCCATACCGCTAGGCGACACCTGCATGCTCTTTTGAAAAACGGGGCAAAACATTGCATTTTGCCCCGTCTCTGGTTGAGGTGACGGGACTTGAACCCACGACCTTCTGGTCCCTAACCAGACGCGCTACCAAACTGCGCTACACCTCATTACCGCAAACAGCACATATTATTATATATAAATTGCCGAAAAAAGCAAACGCTTTTTAATACTTTTGCAAAAAAATTTGTAATTTAATTGCGCGGCTTGCCGCTTCGGGCGGCAAGCCGCGCCTTTTTTGTCGTCTTTTAACGGGTTTGCCCCTCTCCCTCAATTACATATTTATAAGAAGTAAGCTCTCTTAGCCCCATAGGTCCGCGGGCGTGTAGCTTTTGGGTGGATATGCCCATTTCGCACCCCAACCCGAATTCCCCGCCGTCGGTGAACCGCGTGGAGACGTTGACGTATACCGCCGCGCTGTCGACCGCCCTTGTAAAAAGTTCGGCGTTCTTTTTGTTCTCGGTAACTATACAATCGCTGTGACCCGTCGAATGGGCGGATATGTGCGCTATGGCGGCGGCTACGTTCTCCACAACCCCCACCGCCATTATGTAATCGAGGAACTCCGAGTCGAAATCGTTGCCGTCGGCGGGATAACAGTTCGCCCTTTCTCCTATCAGCCCGAACGCAACAGGATCGAGTTTAAGCTTGACGGGGTTCACCCTGCGTTCCATGACGAGTTTTTTGTGGAGTTCGGGTAAAAAACTTTGTGCGATCGCCTTGTGCACAAGGCAAACTTCCATTGCGTTGCACACCGACGGGCGACTGCACTTGGCGTTTTCGATTATGTGAAAGGCTTTTTCGAAGTCCGCGCTCTCGTCCACGAACACATGACATATGCCCGTTCCCGTCTGTATGCAGGGCACTTTTGCGTTTTCGACGCAACTTTGGATAAGCCCCTTGCCCCCGCGCGGAATGAGCAGATCGACCATGCCGACTGCCGTCATAAGCTCGTGCGCGCTCTCGCGCGAGGTGTCCTCGACGAGGTTGATGAGGTTCTTTGTGACCCCGCTCTTTTCAAGTCCCTTTTTCATCGCGCCCACTATCGCCCGTGCCGAGCCGTACGCCTCTTTGCCAATGCGCAAAACGCATGCGTTGCCGCTCTTTAAGGCGAGCGCGGCGGCGTCGGAAGTGACGTTGGGGCGGCTTTCGTAAATTATCGCCACCACGCCTATGGGAACGGTCACCTTTTTGACGCGCATACCGTTGGGGCGGGTGAACTCTTCAAGCACGTTGCCCACGGGGTCGGGCAGGTGCGCGACGGCGCGGAGACCTTCCGCCATTGCGCTTATGCGCTGTTCGTTCAAAATAAGGCGGTCTATCATTGCCTCGGAAAGATTGCCGCGTGCGGCGGCAACGTCTGCGGCGTTGGCTTTAAGGATCGCGGGCGTCTCGCGTTCGATAGCCGCCGCCATTCCGATGAGCGCGGCGTTTTTCTGCTCCGTAGACATCAACGCGGCGGTGGACTTCGCCTTTTTTGCAATTGTAAGAATTTCGGTTGTGGTCATTTATCCCTCACTTTTTTGCGGCTTTCGCTTGTTAACGGTTCGCACTTTTCACGGTTCGTAATTGTTAACGGTTCTTCAATGTTAAGATTCGCACTTGCAAACGGTTCGCACTTGCAAACGGTTCTAAACTGCTCGATATACTCGGCTGTTGCCGTTATCATTTTTTAGCCGTGAAGCGCGTGCCCACGCTCTTGCCGCCGATTATGTCGTAAAGAACCGAGGGGGCGCTGCCGTTGGCGATCGCCATGTCGATGCCCGCCGACATACAGGTGCGTGCCGCGCCTATCTTTGTGGACATTCCGCCCGTGCCGAGCGAAGTTCCCGCCCCGCCCGCAAGCGAGGTTATCTCCTGCGTTATTTCCGTGACGAGGGGTATCAATTTTGCCGAACCGTCTTTGTGGGGATCGGCGGTGTACAGCCCGTCTATGTCCGAAAGCAGAACCAGAAGATCGGCTTTTACGATGAGGGCAACTATCGCCGCAAGGGTGTCGTTATCGCCCAACGAAACTATTTCTGCCGTTGAGACGGTGTCGTTTTCGTTAATAACGGGGATCGCGCCAAGCTCGAAAAGACGGGAAAAGGTGTCCTCGAGGTGAGAGCGGCGTTGTTGGTTCTCAACGTCGTCGCCCGTGATGAGGATCTGGGCGGCGGTGTGGTTATACTCCGAGAAAAATTTGTCGTAAATGTACATGAGTTCGCACTGCCCCACTGCCGCTACGGCTTGTTTGGTGGGAACGTCTTGCGGACGGGCGGGAAGTTTGAGCTTGCTTACGCCCATTGCGATCGCGCCCGACGTGACGAGGACGACCTCGTGGTCGGCGTTTTTAAGACCCGATATGGTTTTGCAAAGCTCTTCCACACGGCGAATGTTTAATCTGCCGTTTGCGTGCGTGAGCGTGGAAGTGCCTACTTTTATTACTAATCTCATAATTTTGTTGACCTTTTTAATATGATACAACATTGCGGGCAAATAAGTCAACTTAATTTGCCCCCGAAGCGATTTCTTGGCGCGGGGGTGAAGGTTAGGGGCGAGGGAGTATTTAATGGCGAGGGGTTTAATGGCGAGGGAGTATTTAATGGCGAGGGAGTATTTAAAAGTTTGCCGCGCGGGCGTTGAAACGCCCGCGCGGCTCTCGTGTTTATTATGTATTGCTCACACCGTCTGTTGGGATAAGTCGGGGAAAGAGGTGTCGCGGATAACGCGCTTTATTAAACCTTTCTCGATAAGTTCCACTATGCCCTCGTAAGGGAGATAATAGTCCTCGGAGGGGCGGTCGGTCTTTATAATGCCCTTTTCGGTCATAAGTTCGGCGATAAGCTCTTCCGCGTAGTTCTCGCGCCTGTCGCTCCGTATGCGGTACAAACAAGGTGTGTCGGCGTATGATGCGATTTCCTTAACGTCCTCAACGGCGTACTTGCTGTCCGTAAACTTCGCGGGATCGAGCGCAAGATACAAGCACAAGGTCTTTCCTCTGAAAGTCAGCCTTGCAATGGTCTCTCTGCCCTTGTGGAAGCTCTCGCGTTTCCAGCTCATGCGCGCGCCTACTTTCTTATACGAAAGCAATTGGTTCTTTATCTTGATATAGTACTGCTTTATGTCGTCAGACGACTGGATATACTTTGCGGTAAAACTTCTGTCGTAGGTCAGCACACCGCCCGCAACCGATTCTTCCTCGGGCAATTCCGCCGCTGCCGCGGCTACTTCCTCGATCTCCTCGGCTTGCTCTTCGAGGTTGAGCTGTTCGTCGTTCTCTTCCTCGTCCTCTTTCTTCTTCCTCAGCGACAATACCAGCATCACAAGCAAGGTGATTATCGCCCCCAGCAACAGTGCCATGCCGATTATCACAAGCACATACGCAAGCGTGCTGTTCATACTCAGTTCCGAACCGAACAGCTTTACGCCGTTTATCAAACCATTCATTTCGGTTCCCCCTTATCTCCTCTTCAATACCGCGACCGCCGCGATGAGCACTATGAGCATTACGCCCTCTACGCCGATTATAACCACAAACGGTCCTATATCCCCACCGTCGAGCGGTCCGTCGCCCGTGCCCGAACCGTCGCCCGTGCCTTCGCCGCCCGCTGTGCCCGTCGGTGCAACGCTTTCGGTCTTTTCCATTCCGCAGTCGTCGCAGGTGTAGGTCTTAACGCCCGCCTCGGTCTCGGTGGGTTGAGTGGTGATTTCGCCCTCGTTATAGTTATGGGCGTGTTTGTTCACCTCTTCGCCGCACCTTAAACATCTCTGCCAATGGCTCGTTTCGGTGCGTTCCCATGCGTTCGCGTCAACGGCGTGCCCCAACGCTTCGGGGTACTTTCTCTCGATTTCACCGCAACGCGTGCAGGTGTAAACCGTCTCGCCCGCGCTCTCGCACTTGGGCGACTTGACGACCGTGCCGTTGTCCCAATGGTGCCCCGCCGCCGCTATCGTCTCGGGCTCGGACTGCTCCCCGCACCTCGTGCAGGTGTGCACTCTCTGACCCGCGGCGTCGCACGTGGGCGCAAGGGTCACTTTGCCCTCGTCCCAGCTGTGCCCGAGCGCGGGTATTTCAACCCCCTCCTCGGTTTCGCCGCAGACGGTGCAAACTCTGTTCTTGCTGCCCGCGCTCTCGCAGGTCGCCGCCGAAGTTATTTCGCCGTCCTCCCACGTGTGTCCGTTCGCGGGTATTTCGATATTTTCCTGCTCCTTGCCGCATACAAGGCAGGTTGCCGTTTGAAGTCCCGTCTCCTCGCACGTGGCGGCTTTGGTCACAATAACGTTCCCCCAGCTGTGTCCCGTTGCTTCGAGCTCGTCGGTGTAACTCTCGTTGCAACCCGCGCGTGTGCACTTGAACTCTATCGTTCCGCTATCTTCGCACGTGGCGGCTTTTATCACCGTTCCCGTATCCCAGCTGTGTCCGAGCGCGGGTATTTCCACCCCGTCACGCTCGTAACCGCAACGCGAGCACACCTGATTCTTTGCTCCCGCGTGCATGCAGTCCGCATGCTTTATTATCGCTCCGTCCACCCACTCATGTCCGAGTGCGGGGATCTCCGCGTTCTTTTCAACCGCGTCGCACCTTGTGCAACGTCTGTTCTGCAAGCCCGTGTGCGTGCAGTCGGGTTCCTGCGTTACTTCGTCCACCGTCCACGAATGTCCCAGCGCAAGCACTTCTTCCGTCCTGGTCTCGTGGCAGTCGCCGCCGCGCGTGCAAGTATATGTCTTTGCACCCGTGTGCGTGCAGTCCGCCGCTTTCGTCACCGTGCCGTTGTCCCACAGGTGCCCCAGCGCGGGTATCTCTTCCGTCTTTTCGGCATGGCAATCTCCGCCGCGCGTACAAGTGTATGTCTTTGTACCCGTGTGCGTGCAGTCCGCCGCTTTTGTTACGGAACCGTCGTTCCACTGATGCCCCAGCGCGGGTATCACAACGCTCTCGCGGGTCTCTTCGCAGAACTTGCACTTCTGATTTTCCAGCCCGTTCTCCGTGCACGTCGCGGGTTTGGTTACCGTTTGCGTCTCCCACGTGTGTTGGGCGGGCACGGTCTCCGTGCGGGTCGTGCCGCAGTCCTCGCAAGCGTAGGTTATAGTCCCCGGCTCCGTACAGCTGTGTTGCGGTTCTTCTGTGCCTGCGTTCCACCTGTGTCCCGCCGCCTTTACTACTTCCGTGCGGGTCACGCCGCAACCGTCGCGTTCGCAGGTGTAGGTCTTAGTTCCCGCGTGCGTGCAGGTCGCCTCGTCGGTAACCTCACCCGCGTTCCAGCTATGCCCCAGCGCGGGCACTTCCACATCGTTTTGAGTGGCTTCGCACCTCGAGCACTTCTGATTCTTCAACCCCGTGTGCGTGCAGTCCGGCTGAACCGTCACGTTCTCGTCCTGCCAATCGTGACCCAACGCCGCAACTTCTTCGGTCTTTTCTTCGTTGCACGCCGTGCACGTAACTTTCTTCTCGCCCGCCGCCGTGCACGTGGGGTCTTTGGTTATAACCCCGTCGTTCCAGCTGTGCCCCGTCGCTTCAACCACGGTCTCGAATATCTCCGTTTCCGCCGTGCTCTCTTCAAAATATCTGTGGCAGTCGGGGCACTCGTAGTACTGCACCGATCCCGCTTTCGTGCACTCCGCCGCTACTTCGGGGTGGAAAATCATTGCGTCCGTTCTGTGTCCCTTTGCCGCTTTGTGGTCGGTCTTTTCCGACGTATACGTCTTGCCTTCGTAGGTCACCGTCGCCGTGTACTTTATGTCGCCCTCTTCCGTGCATGTCGGCGCGCCCGAATCGTCTGTCGCTACTTCCGCGGTCTCTTCGTGCGTGTGCTCTTCAAGCCCCGCGCTGCACTTAAAGGTCAGCTTCACCGTGTAGGTGTTGTTCTCGCCGTCCCATGTCCACGTCCAGCCGTTCGCCTCGTCCGCCACCCACGTGTGCGCGCTGTGGTCTGTTACTTCGAACTGCCCGACATATTCGTCTATTTCGGTGTAATTATCCGTTCCCGCAACATACGCCTTAACGTAGTACGTGCCCTTAGGCGTGTTTTCGTCGAACCCGCCCTCGTAGAGGTCGCTGTATTCGCCGTTCTCGAATTTCGTGTAATATTTTAATGTAACTCCGTCGCCGAACGTCGCCGAAAGCGTGTTATTCTCAGCCGAGGGCGATCCTTTCTCCACCCAATCCGCGCGCGAATATTCTCCGCTCAGCGTGTTGGTCGCCTTGGTGATCTCCCACTCGCCGTTCGTCCAGCTTATCTCGTAGTTGGTCGCCGCCGTGCCCGTCGCTTCGCCCTTTATTACAAGTTTTCCCGCGTTCGGGTAGCACGTTTCGGGCGTTTCGTAGCCCTCGCCCGTGTATTCCACGGTCAGCTTGATAAAGCCGTAATCTCTGTCCAGCAGCCCCTCGTGCGCCGTAAGATATTGTATCATCTGGTCGTTGAGGGTCTCGGTCATTTCCGCCAAAGTCTGCGCGTGATAAGCCGTGCTTTGCGCTTTGATTATCGTAAGCGAAATTTCCTTAGCCGTTATATTAAAGTCCTTTTCAAGACCCGATACGGACACTTTATACATTTTATCCCAGCCGTCGGGCAACCCCGTGATTTTAACGGTGTACTGCCCCGCGTCGTGCGCGTGCTCGTCCGCCACCTTTTCGCCGTTCTTGTGCCAAATTTCAAAGGTCAAAACCTTCGAAAGGCTCGCCGCGCTCTCGGGCTTCGTTATATCCCCCTTCAACGCGGGATTGGGGTGGTGTTGCGCATGGTCTGCGGCTAAATCGTCGCCGTATTCCATTGTGAACCCTATATCGTTCAAATGACCCCAGTCTAAATCGTCCAAAGTCAGCTCGCGCGCCTTAACGGTATACTTACCCGTCTGGTTGCTCAGCATAATGATATAGTTCGAAGAACTTTCGCCGCCCTTAAAGCGGAACGCTATCGCATAACTGCCCTCAACAGCCTCCGCCGCCGTAAGCGCGCCGTGCCCGTCCGTGAGATAAAGTTCTATTATATCTTTTAATTTGGTAATGGCGTTCTGCCCTTCCAAATCCTCGTTTTCGAAGTGCAAGCCCTCAACGCTTTGCACCAACGCCCAAAGCGCGTCCTCTTGGGGCAGTGCCGCGCCGTACTGCGCTTCCGCTAAATTATCGCCCTTGAACGTCACCGTCACGCTTTCGGAAGTAACGTTGAACGTCACTTTATACACGCGCGTGTCGTGATACTGCGCCGAAACCTGCACCCAATACGTGTATGTTTTGGGATCGGTCGCGTCGGAGATAGTATTTGACCACGCGCCGCTCTCCGAAGTCTCGGAGTACTTCAAAGTCACGGCTTGGCTGTTTTTCGTGGTGAACCATTCACCCTCTAACGTCCTCTTTTCGCCGTCGTGGTCGTGGAAGTACGACATAATGATAGTTCCCGCACTGTTGTCCACCGTCCACTTCTGCGGCATTTCGGCGTTGGCGTTGGCGGTGATCGTCGCGTTGCGCACCTGATATACGCCCGCCGTGCCGTTGCTTGCAGAGTATGTATTGTTTGTGTAAGAACCCGAGCCGAACTCGCCCGTAAACGTCACTTCGTAGTTCTTTTTAAGCTGTTCGTTCGAACCGCCGAAAGTGCACGTTATGGGATAGTATCCCGGCACGCTTGTGCTTGTAACGGCACACGAAAGCGTGAAGTTCGACCTTGCTCCGTCCGAACCTATAAAGTTAAACTTGTTGCCCGTGGTATCGGGTGTTATGCTTGCGTTCGCAAGCGAGGCTTGGTTCGAACCGTATTGACTGCCCGAAGTTCCAAGCAAATTACCGATTTTTACCGTAACGGGGCGCGCGACTATTTTATATTGAATTGTCGTAGTCGAACTGTCCAGCACGTAGTTGGTCTGCGTTGCGCTGAACGAGGCGGTCGTGGAGTGCGTTGTTTCGTCCACGTCCTTTTTGTTGCAGTTGCCCGATATTTTAAGGGCTAACTTCCCCGCCTCAGCCGATATACTCGATGGCAAGCCCGCTGTGTCTACGGCGAAAGTTGCGTCTATATTCTCGGAGCTTGCCGTAGTTGAGAACGCGGGGTGCGCGCCGTCGTAATAGATTTCGCTCACCGAAGAACTGCCGTTAAACGCCTTCCAGTTCTTGGCGTTCGGGTTCGCCGTCCACTTGACTTTCAGCGTGCGCGCCGATACGGTGTATTTACCGGAAACGAAAGTAACGTTATAATTGCCTATAACGCCGTTATCTGCCGTAAGGTTATATGAACCTTTGTCGGTCGTGCTTGTGGGCTTTGACGACCCATTGTTGAATTTGATTTTGGAATTAATGTCGGGAATATTTGCAATTGTCTCTTTTTCCGCAAACGACGTACTGTTCTGCGGCGTGGGGTCTATCGCAAGCGCGGCGGGGTCGTCGCCGTATGTAACCGTTGGACTGCTTATTTTCAGTGTGATTGGTTTGGGGGTGATTGTAATTTGAGCCGCGTAGCGCGGGTCGGTCGCGTTGCCCGTATCTTCCCAAACCGCGTCGCTGTTGCAACGAACGCTCATATAATATGTACCTACGTTCTTTGCCTTGAAAGTCGTGCCCGAAAAGTCAGAACCCTCGGTTTTGCTCGACAAATAGAGGTGCTTATTGAGATTTACGGTTATCGACTGCTCTGCGCCGTTATATGTAAAAGTCTGTTGAGGTCTTGTCTGCGACGGGTTGGGAACAATATAAACCGAATTATCATAAACAGCTTTAAGGTTCAAGTGTATGCAGGGGTTGGCTCTGGAGTGTTGATCTTCAGACATACCATAATAATTCCATAAGCCCTCAGAAGCCAAATCAGAAAATGCAACCTTATCAGTACTATTATCACCTATACTTCCGGATCTTAGCCATCTTTCATTATTTTCATGAAATATTTTTGAATCGGAATCAATACCGAACATCCCTTTGCATATTACATCGGAATACTCAAAATAATTAAGGGCTTTGCCACTACTGTCTTTAAGTTTAACAGGCATAGCACCGTAATTACCTGTACAACCTATTTCGGAAAAACTCGGTACCCAAAGATAATCGTCTTTCCAAGCACTATATGCGGCAAGTTGTGATGCGCTAGTAAAATCACTAGGCAATGTTCCCTTTGATGGCGTACCAAAAGCTTCATTCGGAATAGCATAATCAAGTGGCGTATATGCGTCACCACTACTGTTATTTTTAAATTCAACACTAACCCAACTCCGACTGTCTTGCAAAACGTTTTCGTTTGACTGCCAACCTGCCTGTGAAGGAGTGTAAATATATTTCGAACCAAAAGTATCAACAAATTTTTTCAAAGTTTTGTTTTGTACCGCCTGACCTTCCGACAAAGTTGATAAAGTTGGGCTGCCAGGATCATCAAGCTTTATATACTGAGTACCATTAAGATATGCTCGCATATAGCTTGTGCCGTAAATAACAACTGATTTACTATCGATACTGCTTTTCGTATAATAATCGTCCCAATTTAAACCTAGAGCTGGCGACACAAACTCCCACGAATTATCTTCATGTTTGGGATCGAAAGCAGTTATTTCGTCCAAATCAGCACCGGCATAATATAAAACCAAATCGGGATTGGAAGTGCCTCTTTCGGTAGTTAAAAAAACAGGTGTCCATTTAAGTCCGCCAAAAGTTATTATTTTGTCCTTACTATTGAAATCTTCATGAGAGATTGTTTCCATTGCCGCGTCGTTTATATCTTTATAAGTTGTTTTTCCGATTAGATACGAAAAAATAGTTTCAAGTTTATCACGGTCAAATTTCCCTATTTTACTATTATAAATTTCAGTTACATCAACCGCTTCCTTACCATCAAACGCTTCCGCCTTTTGGAAATTTTTTCCCGTAAATAAAAAAAGTCCCGCCAACAGCGTGACAGCGCATAAAATAAACGCCAAAACAACAAGCAAGCGTTGTTTAATTTTTGTCATAATCTTTCCCCTTAAAACTCCTGCTCCGTTGCGGCTTTTCAATAATTTTATTTTGTTGCACGCCTTAGGCGAATAGGCGTGCAACAAAATGCTCCGCGGAGCAAGTAATATTTCTATGAAAGATAT
>CANRDY010000009.1 GCA_947629515.1 uncultured Clostridia bacterium | reverse complement strand
TATCCGAGAGTTTTTGTCATCGCTTGAAAGCACAATTCTAAAAATTTTGTTTTTGTTCCCTATGGGAAGTGCGCTTTTTGACCCGCCTTTTTTTTAATTAGCTACCGCAAAGCCCGAATAAGCGGCGCATAGCATTGTTGCGCTACGTTTTCCTCAGTTGCGTACGTCTTTGTACGCGCCTGTCGGAAAGCCTCGCGCGCCTCGCTCTGCTTGCTTCTTGCGGGCTTTCTCACTTCGTAATTGCAAGGGCGACCGAACCCATTAAACTTCCCATTCGCTCCCGCCCCGCCCTCGCCCATTCGCGCCCCGATTAAAACCCCCACCTTTAATTCCTCCCCCTTATAATTGCCCTCTCTCTATTCCCTCCCCTTTTTCAAGGGTCGAGTGCGGACTTCGCAAAACAGCACAGTGTGCTGTTTTGCCGCACGAGATGAGTTCGCGCAAATGTATGCGCGAACGATGCCCGAGGCGGTTGTTGTCCTTACAACCGACGAGAAAGGGTAGGGGTAGCGGTATCGTTAGCGGTCAAGGAGCAAGCAAAGCGGCGACGGTTGAAAACCGTCGCCGCCGCTTTTTTATTGCGAATTACAATGCTTGCACTACTGCGTAGTAAATATCGTTTTCGCCGCCGTCTTTTACCATGTCATAGGTACCGGCTTCAAACTCGACGTCTACCGCATAGAGAACACCCTCTGCGTTTTCTCTGAAAGCTGAAATCTTCGGTGCAGTCGTTCCACCCGTGAACTTAAATGTCTTGGTGGTCAGTACATAGAACGTAATACGCGTTTTCTGCGTTAGGGTTATTTTGAGAGTTCCGTTACTATCCAACTTGAAACCAGAAACGTTCAAACCGAATACATCGACCTTAGTACTCTTTACGTGCGTTACAGTACCTTCAAATACATTGGTCTTGCTTCCGTCGGGGTCAACTATGGTAGGAACACCGTTGTTGAAGTGGAACTCTACGACGTCAGCCATAAGTGCATCATGCGCCGCCACGGTGTCGTCATACAACTGCTTATCGCTTTGTGTAAGCCCGCTTACTTGCTCGGGTGTCAGCTTGCCGTAAGCCGCAACCAGCTTGCCGTATTCGGGGCACTGCAACAGGTTGTTGTTGCCGTCGGCGTCGTGGTCGTAGTCTTTGAAGTGCTGTAACACATCGAGGAACTCGTGCAGGTTCTCGTATCCCGCCAGCTTCTCCAACGCCGCGTCGAGCTTTTCCTTAGCTTCTTCAAGGTTGGTCTTATCCGTGCCGTCGTCCATTTCGCCAACGCCCATTGCGTCGTACTCGCCCGTCAGGTCGTCGCCCTTATCGGCAAGCTCTTTGACTTTCTCCGCCGTCGCCGTGTCGCTTGTCAGCCCGTTGACTTCGGTCTGGAACGCCTCGATGCGCTTGATGAGCGAAGTTACTCTGTACTGTTCGAACGCCGCTTCGGCGTCGGTCAACGTCTTGTAGTTGTCGACCTGTGCCTGTTCGGTGGCGGTAAGTTCGGCGTAAGCCTTTCTCGCCGCGGAAATTCTGTCGCCCGCGTTCTCGTCGACCGTGCCGATATCGTCTATCAGCTCTTTGACCGCGTTGACCCTCAGCTCGCTGTACTTTGCAAGTACCTCCTGATACTTCTCGGAATAGCCGGGGTTAGCCGTCTTGAACTCCTCGATCTCCGTCGCCGTCAACGCGCCCGCCGCCGCCGCAACCGCGTCGAGCTTTTCGCCCAGAGCCGCCGTCGCCTCGGGGACGTCCGCAGCATCGGGAAGCTCGTCAACCGCGTCTTTCAGCGTATTAAACTTCTCTTCCTTGGAGATCTGCTTGCCGTTGAACGAAATCGCCGAAATTACGCATTGTTTATCCTTTTGACCCGAAGCAATGAAGTAACTTCCCGCCGCAAGCTCTATTTTAAGAGTGCCCGTGAACGCATGGCTCATTATCTTCGCGTCGGACCTTACAAGTTCGGGTGCGTCGTCGCCCGTGCTCGTAGTGGTAACGGTGAGAGTCGCGGTGGCGTTGAGCGTGAAGAATATGCCTTGCCCCTTGAACTTTATCGTTTCGCTGCTTGCACCCGTGAGGTTGCGGAAGAGCACGCCGTTATTGGAGTAGCTCTCCGAGGTCGACGTGGGAAGGGTTATCGCAACGTCGTTGTTATTGTCGAGCGTGACGGGCGTGGTGGGCGTGTACTGCATCATCGAAGTATCGTCCGTGCCTCTGCCGTTTGCGCCCGCGTACATTATGCACTTTCTCCTTGCCGTCACCGCGTCGTCGAGCAAGCAATCGCTCACGTGGTTGACGCTGTCATAGTAGAAGAGAGTGGAGTCTGTATCGAAGTGCGAATAGTCTATATTTCTGTATATGAACTTGCAGCTGTTGGCAACCGTCGCGGTACGGCTCGTTACCTTCGTAGCCGCGCTTCCCTTAAAGTCGGCGTATATTTCGTTATTGTACGATTTAACAACGCCGCCGCTGTCGATTTCGACCGTCGTCTTGCAACCGTCGTAGTAGTTGGCTTCCGAGAACATGAAGCAGTTTGCTCTCGCGCTCGTTACATAGCTGAGCTTATGCTTCGAGTCGTTCTGGTCGCCCGATATAAAGTTATTGTAGAAGTGTATATTCGCTCTGCGCAGAAGAGGCATACGCGATTCGCACTGCTTCCAATAGCTGTGGTGGAAGGTTATGTTGTACTGCAACGAGGTGTCGCCCGAACCTATAAGGTTGGTCTTATGGCAGTTCTCGTAGTAGCAGTACGACATGGTGTAGTACTGTCCGCGCTTGAAGTCGCAGCTGCCGTCGCCTTCCGACTTGTCGCTGTCCGTAGTGGGGCTGGCATGACCGGGCAGGAACGAGCAGTGGTGTACCCAGCACCTTTCAACGGGCGAGCAGAGGTCGCTCTCCGCGCGCGAAGAATCGCTTATCGAACCGCTGTTGTTCAAAATGCCCTGTTCGCCTTCCATTCCGAGCGCGTCCTCGGGATAGTTCTGGAAGGTGAGGTTTCTCGCCTCGAAGCTCTTGCCCATTTTATTGCTGTTACTGTCGTTTGTGCGACCGAGTACGGAAGAGATGAAGTGGAAGCCGAAGCCCTCGATCATCGAATCTTCGCCTATGCCCTCTAAGGTGAGGTCGTGGGCGTTTACCATTCTCGCCATCTGTCCGTTGTCGCCTTTCGAGCCGCCGTTGTCGGTGGAGTCGTAATCGGTGAGACCGCGGATAGAGGTGGTTTTACCGTCGGAATTGAGGGTAGAGGTTATTTTACCTATAAATCTTACCGCAACCGCGCCGTAAACAGAGCACAGCTTGGCGATTCCCACGCCCATTCTGTCGTTGCCGCTGTAACGGCGGTTGTTGAGAATTTCGCCTATGCCCGTCTGAACTCCCGGAGTTACTCCCGCCGAAGTTGTGGTCGTCGTGAAGTAGTTTCTGAAAGTTGCGTCCGAAGTATCAACGGGCGTATAGCTGTGGCTATTCGCGTGATATACAAATATATTCGCGCTCTGGGCGGCGTTGTCGAGAACGGAGTTCTTGTTCGCCTCGGTCACGTAAATTACCAGCGCGCCGTCTTTCAGTTCGCCGTTGTCTTTATACGCGCCCACGCCGTCGGTGTATTGGAAGTGCGCATAGCCCGAACGGTCGTATTCCTGAACTTCCACCGCGGGGGTCACTATCGCGTCGCCGCTCGACGGGGTTATTCTGAAGATGTACGAACCTTTCGAAAGCCCTACAACGTCCACGCGCGAAACGCTTGTATCGTCGGTGAGGCGGATAAGGGGCTTTTCAACTTCTCTGTAAGCCGTGTCTGCCTCGCTTGCGAGCTTAAACTCGACCTTTGCCGAGGCGGGCGCACCCTCTTTCCACGTTGCGTAAATGCTCTCGTTATACGCGCCCACGCTGATGAGGTTCGCGGCTATCTCTTCGAATTTCGCAAAGAGCGTGATGTTGGCGGTTACGGGCTTGGTGAAGTCGTAAACGTTATCGAACGAGCTTTCTTCGTACCATGCGACAAACGCATGCCCGTCCTTTTGAGGGGTGATGGGCTTGGTTGCCTTGGAGTACTGCGCAACGCTCTGCACTTCGCCGTAGGTCTCGCCGTCCACCTTGAACGTAACCGTGAAATAGGTGGTCTGAGTGCCGCCGCTGTGCTCGGTTTCTATCCACTTGGCGTGAAGGGTGGTCTCCTCGTTTATCACGGTGACGTTGGGTATGAACCTTTGGGTGCACGCGCTGTCGGTGTACCAGCCCTCGAAGGTGTAACCTAACTTGCCCGTAGCTTCGCCGGGGTTGAACGACGTGCCTTTGTCGATCTGAACGTCGCTCATGCTCGCGCCGCCGTGCGTGTTAAAGTGAACGGTCACCTTTTGAACTTCGGGAGTCTGTCCGCCCGAGCCGCCGCCCGTTTCGGGGTCGGTCTCGCCGCCCGTTCCGGGTTGGTTGCCGCCGGGGGTTTGACCGCCCGTACCGCCGCCCGTTCCGGGGTCGGTGGAATCGGGAGTCCATTTGGCGTAGAGGTCGATATCGGCGGTCACTTTCTGACCGAACACAAAAGCCGAGCCTGCGCCCGTGGAGTCCTCGTACCAACCCGCAAAGGTGTTGTTTGCCTTAGAGGGCGCGGGCGGTTCAACAGAGTTTTCACCCGCGTCGTAAGTCTGTACAAGGTATAGTTCGTTAATGCTCTCGTGATAGGTGATCCTGTATTTGCCGCCCGAAACGGGGGAGCAGGCTGTCACCGAAAAGAGCAGGAGCATCGCCAGCAAGCAGGCGATGAAGGGTGTGCACACCCTTTTAAAAATTCGCATGATCATTCCCTCCTGTCATACAATTTTATTTTACACTATTAATTATAATAAAAATATGTGCAAAGTGCACAAAAGCAAAAGCGCGTGGGCGAACGCGCCCACGCGCTTTTGCTACCGAAAAGCCCGAATAAGCTACGTTCTGCTGTGTCAAGCTGCGGCAACCCTCAGTCACTTACGTCATTGTAAGCTCCTTCGGGTTTTCCTCGCTTTCCTTGCATAACTTGCTTTTTCGAACTTTCTCACTTCGTACGGGCAACCCCCACCTTCAATTCCTCCCCCTTGCCAAGGGGGAGGGAATAATGAAAAAAATATTCGCTCCCCTTCGTCAAAGACGAGGGGGAGCTGTCCGCGAACGCGGACTGAGGGGGTGTGTTCTAAATATTATCGGAGCAACATAAGGCACTGTCATTTCGAACGACATAAGAATCCCGCGATAGCGGGTTCGATTGAGTGAGAGAATCCCCCCGTGGTCCGTGCTTGCTCTTTGAAACGCGTTTCCCATTTCTAAAAAGTAATCACAACATTAAGCTCCGCTATACTGCGGAATAGACCCGTTCGACGCGCTTCGCTTGCTCAGGGTGACAGTTATTATTTAAAATGCGGCGGGCGCGTTGCCACGCGCCCGCCGCTTCCAGTTGAACAGCCTAAACGCTGTTTTACCGCAATGTTGTTAAGAATCTTGATCAAGCGGAACGCTTGCGTTGAACAGCCTAAACGCTGTTTTACCGCAATGTTGTTAAGACACAAGGTCAAGCGGAACGCTTGCCGAAAATGCTTGTGCCGAGGCGGATAAGATTGCTTCCGCACTCCACGCACAGTTTCCAGTCGCCGCTCATGCCCATCGACAGATACTCGAACCCGCCGAAAAGCGCGTTGAAGCGGTCGTATTCCCCGCGCATGCGCGCGGCGAGCTCCCGCAAAAGAATTTGGTCGTCCGAAAAGGGCAGCATAGCCATAAGCCCCTTTACCCTCAGCGCGGGCAGTGCCGTTATTTGCTCCAAAGCCCCGCCGAGCTCCTCGAACGCAAAGCCGCCTTTTGTTTCCTCGTTGCCAGCGTTCACCTGCACTAAAATGTCGGAAGTTATCCCCCGTTCCGCGCTCTTTTTCGAAAGCTCTTCGGCAAGGTTAAGTCGGTCGATGGAGTGGTATAAAAAGCACTTGCCCAACAGGTACTTAATTTTGTTTGTCTGCAAATGCCCTATAAAATGCCGCCGAACGTCGCCCGTAATGCCCGCGTACTTGTCGCGGAATTCCTGCACGTGGTTGTCGCCTATGTCGGTTATACCCGCCGCCACCGCCTCGTTTATCGCCTCTACGGTCTGCGTTTTAACCGCCGCCACAAGCCGCACTCTCTCGCCCTGCGGGTTGGTCGCGGGTATCTCTTCCAATAGCCTTTTAACGTTTTCTGTTATCATATTTATCCTTAATTTAACGGGCTTTTGCACGCGTTCGCCCGCAGAAAGGTTCAGCCCGTCGAACCGTTTTTGTGTGTTAACGTTGCCCGCCCGTGTTAAAAGATTCAGCCCTTTTTAATGGTTGTGCTCTTTTTGAAGCGTTCGCCCGACGGAAGGATCGCAAAAAACTGCCGTTCTTACAAGGGGCAAAAGACCGCCGTTCTTACGCGGGCAATAAACTCGAAGTCAGATATTTTCGGCGATAAGCTCCGCCATCTTCGCACAGCCGACTTTTTTGTCGCCCTCTTTGAAGATATCCGCCGTGCGCCAGCCGCCGTCGAGCGTTTTCTGAACGGCGTTTTCGATTGCAGCGTACTCCTCTGTCAGCCCAAAGCTGTCGCGCAGCATCATTGCCGCCGCAAGTATGGTTGCGATGGGGTTGGCAATATCCTTGCCCGCTATGTCGGGCGCCGAGCCGTGGATAGGCTCGTAAAGCCCGCGCGTGCCGTCGCCGAGGGAGGAGGAGGCGAGCATGCCGATAGAACCCGTCACCTGCGCCGCTTCGTCGGAGAGTATGTCGCCGAATATGTTTGAAGTTACGACCACGTCGAACTGCGCGGGGTTTTTTACTATCTGCATCGCCATGTTGTCGACGAGCACGTCCTCGACTGTTATTTCGGGGTAATATTTTTGCGCGTAGGCGTGCACCGTGCGCCGCCACAGCCGCGAGCTTTCGAGCACGTTCGCCTTGTCTACGGAAACCACCTTTTTACCGCGCTTTAAGGCGAGCTCGCAGGCTATCTTCATTATGCGCTCTATCTCGGGCACGGTGTATTTCTCGGTGTCGGAGGCGAACTCCGCGCCCGTCTCGTCAACGCCGCTTTCGCGCTTGCCGAAGTATATTCCGCCCGTAAGCTCGCGCACTATAATAATTTCAACGCCGTCTTTAACAAGCTCGCGCTTTAAGGGGGAAGCCTCGGCAAGGCTCTTCCACAGCTTTGCGGGGCGGACGTTGGAGTAAAGCCCCATCGCCTTTCTTATGCCCAAAAGCCCCTTTTCGGGTCGCTTGTCTCCCGAAAGGCTGTCCCACTTGTATCCGCCCACCGCGCCGAGGAGCACGCTGTCGCTTTTAAGACAGCCGTCCACGGTTTTCCGCGGGAGCGGTTCGCCCCATTTATCGATGGCGCAACCGCCTATGTCAAAGTGGGTAAAATTGAATATATGTTGATATTTTTGCCCGATTTTCTCCAAAACGCGGAGCGCGCCCGCGCATATCTCGGGACCTATGCCGTCGCCGTCGAGAACGGCTATTTCGTACTTCATCTGTTCTCCTTTTTAAGGTGTTTTATAAGCCCGCCGTCGGCTATTATCTCCTGAATGAAGGGGGGGAAGGGCTGGGCGGTGAAGCTCTTGCCCGTGCTCTCGTTGGTTATTTTTCCCGACGAAAGATCGCAGCTTACCGTATCCCCCGCGTTTATTTCCTTTACCGCCTCGGGACATTCCAGAATGGGCAAGCCGATGTTTATCGAGTTGCGGTAGAATATGCGCGCAAAGGAGTTGGCGATTACAAGGCTGACGCCGCTCGCCTTTATTGCAATGGGCGCGTGCTCGCGCGAAGAGCCGCAGCCGAAGTTGTCGCCCGCGACTATTATGTCGCCCTTTTGCACTTTTTTAATGAACTCGCCGTCGATATCTTCCATGCAGTGAGCGGCAAGCTCGCTTTCGGACGTGGTGTTAAGATACCTCGCGGGGATTATCACGTCGGTGTCTACGTCGTTCCCGTAACGGAAAACTCTGCCTTTAACTTTCATCTCTTCACCTCGTTTTCAGCCGCGTTTGTTGCGCCGCCGCTTGCGCCGTTTTTTGTGCCGTTCGCCGCGTTTGTTGCGTTTTCGGAACCGTCGCCCGTTAAGGTATCGCCCGCCAGAGCGTCGGGGGTAGTCAAATAGCCCGCCACCGCGCTTGCCGCCGCAACGTAGGGCGAGGCAAGATAGACTTCCGAAGAGCTGTGCCCCATTCTTCCCACAAAGTTGCGGTTTGTGGTCGAAACGGCGCGCTCGTTCTCGGCGAGTATGCCCATATAACCGCCGAGGCAGGGACCGCAGGTGGGGGTGGAGACTATCGCCCCCGCCTCGATAAACGTCTCTATAAGCCCCTCTTTAAGGGCCTGAAGGTATATCTCGTTGGTCGCGGGAATGACTATCGCGCGCACGCCCTTTGCCACCTTTCTGCCTTTTAGAACTTCCGCCGCCATTCTCAGGTCGGTTATGTGCCCGTTTGTGCACGAGCCAATCACCGCCTGATCGATTTTGACTTTTCCCCAGCTTTCGGGCGTTCTTGCGTTTTCGGGAAGGTGGGGGAAGGCTACCGTCGGTTCTATCTTCGAAAGGTCTATAACGTATTCCCTCTCGTACTCGGCGTCGGGGTCGGCGGCAAACTCCCTTACCTCGCGCTTGAAGTGGTTTTTAAGGTATTCGCGGGTTATGTCGTCCACGGGGAAAATGCCGTTCTTCGCGCCCGCCTCTATCGCCATATTGCATATGGTAAAGCGATCGTCTATGCCCAAATTTGCAACGCCGTCGCCCGTAAATTCCATCGATTTATAGAGCGCGCCATCCACGCCGATAAGCCCTATTATATGTAAAATAACGTCCTTTCCGCACACATATCTGCGGGGCTTTCCGATAAGGGTGAACTTGATTGCGGCGGGAACTTTGAACCAGCACTCCCCGCTCATCATCGCGGCGCACATATCGGTAGAACCTACGCCCGTGGAAAACGCGCCCAAAGCCCCGTAAGTGCAGGTGTGACTGTCCGCGCCTATCACAAGGTCGCCCGCGCCCACAAGCCCTTTTTCGGGGAGGAGGGCGTGTTCGATGCCCATCTGTCCCACGTCGAAGAAGTTTTGCACGTTCTGCTCTGCGGCAAACTCGCGGCAGATCTTGCACTGTTGCGCGCTCTTTATATCTTTGTTGGGCGCAAAGTGATCCATAACGAGGGCTATTTTCGAGCTGTCCGCCGTCTTTTTCGCCCCCGATCTTACAAACTCCTTAATGGCGACGGGACCGGTTATGTCGTTTGCGAGCGCAAGGTCTACGCGCGCGTTGATAAGCTGTCCCGCCCGCACTTCTTTAAGTCCCGCGTGTGCCGCAAGTATCTTTTGCGACATGCTCATTCCCATAAAATTTGCTCCTTTTTTTGCATATATATTGATATTTTTTAAATTTTTGAACTTTATTTGTCTTTAAGTACCGCGCCCTCGGAAGCAGAGGAAACGCTCTCGCGGTATCTTTTAAGATAGCCCGTGACCTGCTTTTTGAGTGGAGTGAATTCGCGCAGTCTTTTTTCTATTTCGGCTTGGGGAACTTTAAGTTCGAGCTTTCCTTCGGGAATGTTTATTTCTATAATATCCCCATCCTTTACGACGCCTATAACTCCGCCCGCCGCCGCCTCGGGACAAACGTGCCCTATCGCCGCGCCGCGTGTCGCTCCCGAAAACCTGCCGTCGGTTATGAGCGCGACGTCCGCTCCCAGCCCCGCGCCGACAATGGCGGAGGTGGGGGTGAGCATCTCGCGCATGCCCGGTCCGCCCACGGGTCCTTCGTAGCGTATGACCACCACGTCGCCCTTTACTATTTTCCCCGAAGAAATAGCCTGCATAGCCTCTTCTTCGCTGTCAAAACACCTTGCGGGACCGCTGTGTTTCAGCATGGCTTCGTCGACCGCCGATTTTTTTACGACGCACCCGTCCTTTGCGAGGTTGCCCTTCAGAATGACCAGCCCGCCGCTCTTCGAGCAGGGGTTGGAAACGGGTCTTATTATCGAGGTATCGCGGTTGTGCGCGCCCTCGGCTATCTCTTTCATGGTTTTAAGTCCCACGGTGAGCGCGTCGCCCTCGATAAGTCCCGCGCCGTACAGCTCCTTTATCACGGCGGAAATTCCGCCCGCCTCGTGCAGTTCCTCGATGTAGTGCTCCCCCGCGGGCGCAAGACGGCACAAGTTGGGCGTGCGTTCGGAAATGCCGTTCATAATGTCTATCGAAACGCCTTTAACTTTCGCCTCGTTCGCCACCGCCAAAAGGTGGAGCACGGTGTTGGTCGAAGCGCCTATCGCCATGTCGACGGTCTCGGCGTTTTTGAACGCCTTTTCGGTGAGAATGTCGAGCGGGCGCACGTTGTTTTCAAGCAACTTCATAACCGCCTCGCCCGAGTCGCGCGCAAGCGCAAGCCTTTGGGAGTAGACCATGGGCAGAGTGCCGTTGCCGGGAAGAGCCATGCCGAGGGCTTCGGTAAGGCAGTTTAAGCTGTTCGCCGTGAACATACCCGAACACGAACCGCATGTGGGGCACGCGCCGCACTCGAAGTCCTTTAATTCGGCTTCGTCGGCTCTGCCCGCGTTGTACGCGCCCACTTCCTCGAACATGGTCGAAAGCGAGGTCTTTCTGCCGCGCACTCTCCCCGCGAGCATAGGTCCGCCCGAGACGAAGATTGAGGGTATATTCACCCTTGCGCACGCCATCAGCATGCCGGGGATTATCTTGTCGCAGTTGCCTATGAATATCGCCGCCTGAACGGCGTGGGCGCGCAGAAGTATTTCCGCGCTGTCGGCAATGATTTCGCGGGAGGGGAGGGAATACCTCATTCCCGCGTGCCCCATCGCTATGCCGTCGCACACGCCTATGGAGGGCATAATGACGGGCTTGCCGCCCGCCGCTATAACGCCCTCGGCCGCCGCCCTTGCAATTGCGTCAAGGTGCATATGACCGGGGATAATTTCGCTCTGGGCGCATATGACGCCCACGATGGGCTTATTAATGTCGCTGTCGGACCAGCCCAACGCCCTCAAAAGCGAGCGTTGCGAACTCATGTCCGTGCTTTCCGAAAAAACATTTTTCATAAAAACCTCAATATATATCGCTATTTTTTCGTCGAACGCGGTCGCGTGCGATCGCCCGCATATGCAAAAAGGCGTTTTTTTAAGGTCGCCTCGCTCCCCGCAACGGTTAACTTTAAGCTCCGCGATTGTTCGTCCTGCATATGTTTTCGGCAACATATTTATTTCAGAAAATATGGTCGCTGTAACAGTCCCTGTCTTTAAGGGTATGTCCGCCGCGCGCAAGCACGGTAACGCCCGTGCGCTGCATTTCGAGTATGCCGTAGGGGCTTATGACTTTTAAGAACGCGTCGAGTTTTTCGGGGTCGCCCGTCAGTTCGAGTATCATCGTATCGGGCGAAAGGTCGACGGTCTTTGCCTTGTAAATTTCGTTTATCTCGATTATCTGACTGCGATCCTTGGGCTGCGCCTTTACTTTGACGAGCAGCAGCTCGCGGTAAACGCAGTCAAGCTCGTTCGCGCAGCCTATTTTTTTTACGTCGTCGAGCTTGTCCATCTGCTTTATCATCTGATAAAGGACGTATTCGTCGCCCTTGAGAATAATAGTCATTCTCGAAATTTCGGGGTCTTCGGTCTCGCACACGCAAAGGCTTTCGATGTTGTATCCCCTGCGCGCGAACAGCCCCGAAATGCGCGTTAAAACGCCGCTTTTGTTCGAGACGAGCGCGCCTATCGTATACTTTCTTTCTTCGGACATATCAGTTATCCTCCATTTTTTCGAGCTGTCTGTCGTAGGTGTGCCCCGGTTTTATCATGGGCAGTACGTTGTCGTCGGGCGGTATTTTGCAGTCTACGAGCACGGGCAGTTTTTTTGCCTGCGCTTCCGAGAACGCTTTTTTAATGACCTCGCGCGGGTCGTCCTCTTCGGCAAGGCACATTCCGACGCCGCCCATGCTCTCCGCAAGTTTAACGTAGTCGACCTTTCGGTTGAGGACGGTAGCCGAAAACCGCTTTTCGTAGAATATCTTTTGCCACTGGCGGACCATTCCGAGCACGCGGTTGTCCATGAGCAGTATGACCATGGGCACATTTCGCGAGACGGCGGTCATGATTTCGTTCATGTTCATGCCTATACAGCCGTCGCCCGTGACCAAGACGGGCAGTTTTTTCGAGCCGAAGTACGCGCCTATCGCCGCGCCCACTCCGTAGCCCATAGTCCCCAGCCCGCCCGAGGAACAGAACTTCCTCGGCTCGTTCGTCTCGTAGTGCTGAGCCGCCCACATCTGATGCTGTCCCACGTCGGTCACCAGAACCGAGCCTTCGGGTGCAAGCTCCGAGGCGGCTTTTATTATCGAATAGGCGCGGGTGGAGTCGTCCTTTTTGGCGGCGTTCTCCTTTTTGAAGCCCTCTACTTTGACAAGCCAATCCTTTCTCTGACCTTCCGCCACAAGGGGGATAAGGCTCTTCAAGGTCTCCTTAATGTCCGCCATAAGCCTCAGGTCGGTCTTTACGTTCTTGTCCAATTCGGCGTTGTCGATGTCTATCTGAATTACGGTCTTTCCCTCGGCGAACCTGTCGCGGTCGAGGGCGACCCTGTCGGAAAAGCGCGAACCGAAAACAATCAAAGTGTCTGCGGCAAGCAGAGCCTTTGCGGCGGCTATCGTGCCGTGCATGCCTATCATGCCGAGGCAGAGGGGATCGCTCTCGGCGATACAGCCCTTTCCCATAAGGGTGTAAACCACGGGGCTGTCGAGTTTTTTGGCAAATTCGGATAAAAGCCCCGCCGAATCGGAGGCTATAACGCCGCCCCCCGCAATTATAAGGGGCTTTTTGCAGGCGTCTATCGCCGCGGCTATGTCCTTGAGCTTTTCGGCGGGAACGGGGGCGGGGGTGTAGGGTACGGGCGTCTTGGGTTCGTACTCGCACTCCGCCACCTGCACGTTTTTGAGAATGTCTATAAGAACCGGTCCTTTGCGACCGCTCCCCGCAATGTAGAACGCCTTGCGCACGGTGTCGGCAAGTTCTTCAACGTTTTTGACTATGAAGTTGTGCTTTGTGATGGGAATGGTTATGCCGCAGATATCTATCTCCTGAAAGGAATCCCTGCCGAGGAAGTTAATTCCCACGTTGCCCGTAACGGCGACAAGGGGCACGCTGTCCATATAGGCGGTGGCGATGCCCGTAACAAGGTTGGTAGCTCCCGGACCCGAAGTCGCAAAGCAAACGCCCGTCTTGCCCGTAACGCGCGCGTAGCCGTCGGCGGCGTGCGCCGCGCCCTGCTCGTGCGCCGTAAGCACGTGGTCGATCCTGCCGTCGCGGTAGAGCGCGTCGTAAATATCGAGCACCGCTCCCCCCGGATAGCCGAAAACCGTGTCTACGCCCTGTTCGGCAAGACAGTTTATCAAAATCTCCGCTCCTTTGAGTTTCATCTCGACCTCTCTCATATAAAAGATTTATTCACACTATTTTAATAGAAAAGCGCGCCCGTGTCAACCTTTTTGCCCGAATTTGCAAATAACCTGCCGTCTTATTCATTTATGCGCGTTTTTTGTATGAAAATTTACGGCGATCGCGGGAAAGTTCCCGCGCTGTTTTCGGGGAAGCGGCGAAGAGGGCGACCCCAAAGTGTTGACAGTTCCGCCCGAAAGGGCTATAATACTTGCCATGAACAAATACGACATCATAACCGCCGTATCCTACGGCGCGTGCGGGCTGACCCTTTTAGGGCTTGCCGTGTACTACGCGGTCGTGCAGAACGCCGTCAACGCCGTCGTCTACGGCATATTCGGCGCGCTGTTTACCGTGCTTTCCGCAAGGCGTTTTGCGGCTTTCAAAAGGGGTTACGACAGCCGCGCGAACGCCCGAAAAAAGGACGTGAAAGAAGTTAAAAAAGAGGATAAAAAAGAGGCTAAAAAAGAGGTCAAAAGCGGCGGCGGGGACGACGAGTTCCGCAACAAGAGCGCGGACAGATAAGCCGATTTTTCGGGGGCTTTTGAGGGGGCTTTCAAGCCCCCTTTTTTTGTGTCTTTTTACGCGCTTTTTCGCGCCTATTTCAAGCCGTTTTGGGGGTAATTTTCGGGTCGTTTTTCAAGGCTTTTCGGGGGGCTTTTCAGCCCTTTTTTCGCGCTCTTTTTCGCGCTTTTTTTAGCCGTTTTCGGGTCGTTTTTCATGGCTTTTCGGGGACGGTTTCCGAACCGATTTTCGGGGGCTTTCAAGGGCGGTTTTTCGGCAAAGGCGACATTACTTTTGTAATATAAAATTATTACATTTTTGAGGGGCGGCGGGGGCTGTAAACTTCCCACAAAACCCCGAAAAGGTGAGTTAATAGACAGCGTGTCGCATAAAAAATCAAAAAATCTTAAAAAAGAGTAATAAAGTTATATTACAAACTTGACATTTTGTCATAAAAAGATTATACTCGTATCATAACGCGAATATATAATAATATGGTCGGCGCGTGGAAAACGCCGCAAAAAAGAGAGAAAAAAAGCGTTAAAAAAACACAAAGGAAAAATCCTGAAAAAGGGCGAAACGAGCGGTCGTAAAAAAAGAGCTTAAAGGCGATAAAAAAGCCGCGCCGCCCTTAAATAAAAATTTTATCGGAAAACACAAAGATGTCAAGAAAGAAAGACGGGCTGATAAAGCCCGATAAAAATCTCAATACGGTCAGGTCGGCGGGGTTCGGCAGGCACAAGAAAAAGAGCCTGAAAATTTCCGAAAACACCCGCGCGGGACTTGACGCAAAGGAGCGCGCCGCCGAGGGAGTCGCCCGCGTCAAACGCCGCCGCCCCCTTGCCTTAAAGCACAAACGCCGCATGATACAGGCGGGAGTAGCCCTTTCGGCTGCGGGCATCGCCGCGGTGTCGGTGTTTGCCTACGGCTTTTTCGCACCCGCAAACGTGGGGGTTGCCGACGGCGAGTTCTACACCGAATACCTCGAATTGCCCGCCGACGGCACAACGCCCGCCGAGCACACGGGGGCAGAGAACATAGGCTACATGAACTACGTGCTCCAGAACCGCCCCTATTGGTACTCCGAGATGTCGAGCACCATCAGCATAAACGCCGTGGGCATAAACATAGTTCAGCAGGTCAACACCGTAAAGCAGAGCTACGAGGGCGTGACCATTTCGACCGACATAACCACCAGCTCCATGGTCAACAGCGCGCGGCAGTACTGCGCGGTCAAAAACCCCGCCGTCGTGCTCTGGGTCGACTCCGCCGACAAGAACCCCGCCACCTATAACGGACTGAACACCGCGTGGAGCACGGGCGAGGCTTCGGGCATGAGCCGCGCCGATTTCAGAAGATCGCGCGGTTGCGTTCAGGACGAGTTCGCCGTTTACGTCATAAACAAAGACACGATAATTTCCTGCGACGACGTCGTGGACAACGGCGACGGAACATACAGCCAGTCGTTCGTGCTCAATCACGCCGACTCGCCCGCCGAAAATTCGGCGGTCTACTATTACAGGTATCAGATGCAGAACTCGGGCGGGCTTTCGGCTCTTCCCGCGTTCTCGTCGGTAAACGTAACTTACACATTCAACTCAAAGTGGGAAGTGCTCTCGTCGGAGATAAACGAAAATTACGTCGCCACGATGGGACCTATCAACGCGGGGGCGACCTCTTCGAGCAAGACGGTCTACACCTACGACGAAGCCCTTGCCAGGAGCGACCGCTACGAGCAGTATTTCAAGCAGTACGAAAACAACTTCGGCACGCCCGCCGAGGAGAGCATAACCCCAAGCGGCTGTCTTTCGGCGGCTTTCGGAAGCATACTCACGGGCGAGGCTAAGCTCTCCCTCGATTTGCAAACGGGCGCAAACGATCCCGTGCACGGCGAACTTCAGCTCGACATAACAAAGGGCGATATCCGCGCCGAGATAGGCAATATAAAGGTCTACTTAAAAGAGGATGAAAAGAAGTATCTGTTCATTTCCTACGGCAACGGTCTTAAAGCAAAGATAGCCCTCGACGACCTGACGGCGGCGATAGGCGACGTTCTTCCCGAAAACGGGCAGTCGGGCGAGGGTTCGAAGGACGGCGAAACTTCGCAAAATGCAGAAAACGCTCAAAACGCGCAGGAGGGCGAGGGCGGCTTCGACACGAACGCCCTTTTGAGCCAGCTTGCCGACGGCGAGTTTATAATCGACGAAGCCAAGACAAAGGCAACTTTAAGCTCTGTTCTCGACCTCTCGGGGCTGGGAATACCCCTCACCGTTCCCCTCGTGTTCAACTTCAACATAGCCGACGGCGGCAAGACAATTACCCTCGGCGGCGTGAGCACAAAACTCACCCTTTTGGGAATGGACCTTTCGGCTTCGCTCGCTTTCAGCGAGAAGGGAGTGGAAGCCCTCACCCCCGAAGAGGAGGAAAAGTACTGCGACCTCGCGCTCGAAAAGAGCATAATACCCATGCTCTCGGCGAACGCGCTCTCCGCCGAAATATCCTTTGAAAAGGACGACATTGCCGTTGAGGGCAACTTAGTCGTAAACCTCGGCGAGCTTGCCGTTCGCGCGGACCTCGACCTTGTGCTCGGCGGCGATACTTCCGCGGCGAAGAGCCTTGCGGTAATATACAGCGGCGGCAAGATCTACGCCGAAATAGCCTCGAAGGGTCAAACGCCCGTAAAGGTCTGTGCCGACGTTGAAGAGGCGACAAAGCTCATAGGCGACCTTCTCGGCGTGGACATAGCCGAAAAGCTCAAGGGCGAGCTTTCGCAAAAACTCAAAGATATAATAGCAAAAATCGACCTCGGCGACCTTGTGAACACCCTGCTTGCCGACGAAAAGTTCGCGTCGAACTTCTCGCTCTCCAAAGAGGGCGTTATAGCGATCGACGGCACGTCGCTTTTGGGTAAATTCGGAGTGAACTTCGAGCTCGGCGAAGTGCTCCTCGGGATAAAGGACGGCGAAGTCACCCTTTCCGCCCTCGGCTCGGACATATGCCTTAAACAGTGTCAACCCTTTGAGTTCGACAGCCAAAGCTACGTTTCCTCGGATATAGTCGCGCTGGCGCGCAAGATCGCCGCGGTAGTCGACGACGGCGGGCTTTCAATAAAGGGCGAAATGACGCTCTCGGCGTTGGGTATGGATATGCTTTTGAACGTCAAGGAGCTTTCGGTGCGGTTTTCCGACGGCTTGTCGCTCTCCCTTATCGCCGACCTCACCATTGACGGAGCGACAAAGCCCCTTTACGTTTCGTATAAAGACGGCGAGGTCACGGCGGCGTTCGACAGAGCGGGCGTGCGCCTTGCCCAAGCCGATTTCCCCGCGCTCCTCAACGCCGTTTCGGGATTGGTCGAAGAAGCGACGGGCAAGCCCTTTGAATTGGATATATCCCTCGACAAACTCAAAAAGGACTTCACCGCGGACGACATATACAAGCTCATAAATTCGCTCAGCATATCGGCGAGCGGCGACGACCTTATCACCTTGCAGACGGGCGGGCTTACCCTCGGAATTTCCGCGGGCGAGGGCGAAGAGATACTTGCATTGGACCTTACATATACGGGCAAAGACTTCTCGCTTTCGCTTGCGAACGCCTCGGCGTATCCCTTTGCGGGAATAGCCGCCTGCCCCGAAGAGGTAACGGTATTCGACGGCGCAAAGCTCATTCCCCTGATAGAGGGCGTACAGAAGATAATAGCCGACGGCGGGATAACGGCAAGCGGTTCGGTAAGCGTTACCCTTAAAAACGTTCCGATAACCTTGAACATAAAGGAACTTTCGCTCAACCTCAAAGAGGGCCTGAACCTCTTTATGAACGCCGAGCTTGGCGTCAACGGCGTTGTGCACGGCTTGTACGCGCAGATCGGCGGCGAAAGGTCTGCGCTGGTCTACGACGGCGTGGGCGTCGTCCTCGACAAGACGGCGGAGGACGGCTCCGACAATTACTCCGCGTTCCTTTCAAGCGTTCTCAATATGTATAACGCGATCGCACGCGAGGCAGACCTTCCCGAACTGAACTCTCTCGACATAAAGGAAATAGCCAAAGCTGCGGGGCTGGATTTAGACAAAATAAAAGACAGCGTAAAGGGCGACATAAAAATAGGCGAGATACTTTCTGGCTTGCAGCTCTTCGGCAGGGACGGCAAGTTCGCGGTAGATTACAACGGCATAGCTCTCGCGCTTGCGGCGGGCGACGGCAATCTTGTTACCGCCGAAGTAAACTGCACCGTAAAGGGCGTAAAAATCGCGGGCGCGCTTGCGGTCGATCCCTACGCTCCCAAGGGCGAACTTCCCGCCGACGCATACTATTGCAGGGGCGAAGAGATAACGACCATATTGAACGGCGTTGCGGAGGCGATAGAAAACGGCGGACTTACGGTTAAGGGCACGCTCGTGCTCGGGCTTGATACCGCCCGCCTTGCCCTCGGCATAGAAAATCTTTCGATAAGCTGGAAGAACGGGCTTTCGTTCGCGCTCGACGCGCGCCTTGCGCTCGGCGAATCCCGGCACGACATATACGCCTCGTTCGACGGAACCAACCTCAAATTCATCTACGGCGGCATGGGCGCGGAGATAGCCCTGGTAAAGGACGACGGCAAGGGCGGCAAAGCCCCCTCCGACGACCTCGCCCTTCTCGAGAGAGCGGCGACAGAGCTGTATAACAGGATCGCGGGCGTCGTCAACAACATAGTCGACGGCGACGACGTGCTCAAACGCGCCGAGAGCCTTTCGGACATAATGTCGCTTATAAACGGCGGCAAGGAGAGCGTTCTCGATATCGAGAGCATAGTCGAAGCGGTGGCGGGCGCGCCCGTTTCAGACATACCCGCCCTTATAAACGCCGTCCGCCTTGTGCGCCCCATAGAGCAGAACGGACTTTTGAGAATAGAGCTCGGCGGGCTTGCGGTCGAACTTTGCAGGGGCACGAACGCCTTTGCGGGCATGAACGCAGACCTCGAAGTTAAGCTCGAAACGGCGGAAGTGGTATTGAACCTTTCGAACGTCGAAATAAGTCAATACAACGCTCCAAAAGTTCCCGAACTTTCCGAGGGCGGCGAACTGCTTTCGGCGACAGACCTTGCCGAAGCGCTCGACTACGTTGCGGCTTCCCTCGAAATGCTCTCGAAGAGCGAGTTCGATATCGACCTTTCCGCAACCGTTTCAAGCGACGACCCCGCCTACGAAAAGACGGGCGGAATAAAATACGACATAGACGCCACTTTCGAATACGTACAGGGCGCAAGCGGCTTCCCTCTGCACTTCTTCACGGGCACGGCAAAGGACGCCGAGGGCAACGATATTCCCTTCGACAAGCGCGACGACATCAACTTCTGGGTCGCTCCCGACATGTACGCGCACATAACCGTTGATATGAATTCGACGATAGCCGAAGTCAACAGCGTGCTCTTCGACTTCTACGTGTTCGACGCCGATCCCTCGTTCGGCGAGGACGGCAAGACTACGGGCGAATATTCCCCGACCGCAGAGGGCGAACCCTCGCTCGACGTGTTCATGTCGATATCGGGCGTGCCCTTAAAGGGCGAGACCGACGCATCGGGCAACGTCATTTCGCACGAACCCGTCAAAATCTACGCCCCCGTAAGCGAGATAATGACGGTGATTTCGGCGGGTGCGGCTATGCTCGATTTAGGTTCGCTCGAAAGTCAAAACGCCACGATAGCAAGAGTGCTTTCGGCTCTCACCCACGTCGCCGACGACCTTCTTATAGATCAGTGGATACCCGACGTGCGCGACGAGTTCGTCTCGCTCGGTTCGAGCCTTATAGATCAGTTTATAGACGGCGGTCTGCAATCTATAATAGACGCGCTCGGCAAAGCCCTCGACAAGGCGGACGAACAGGTCTCGACCCCCTCGGTTTCGCAGAGGGAAGAGGGCGAACGCCTCGGAATTATAGATAAACTTTCGGTAAGCTACGAAGAGGACGGCAGATCCCGTCTCACCGTGGGCGCGGGCGACGTGCGGTTCACCATGGACAAAGAGGCGTACGAGGGCGGCTCGCGCATAACGGGCGTTGCGATAGGCGACGTAGAGCTTCCCGCAAAGGGCGACTCAACCGCAAAAGAGCGGCTCGGGAACCTCTCCATGAACATAACCTACGAGGGCGTCGAAAAGCCCTTATCCCAAAGCGGCGCGACCCTTTCGGGCTACTACAACCTCACGGGCATCGACACCTTGTTAAAAGCCCTCGTGCACTCGGCGACCCACAAAGAGGTCATCTCGGGCGAAGAGGGAGCGGAGAGCAGTTCCTACGCCTTGAACAACGTGTTCTACATAAACGGCAAGATAAATCTTAACGGCGTTCTGCACTTTGTGTTCAACTACAACATTGCAGACCTCACGGTAACTTTGAACGCGATTTCGGTAACCGTCGACAAAGACACCAACGACATAGCGTTGAACCTGAGAATAAGCTATCCCAAATTCAAAGCCGTTGTGGATATAATCAACGCAGACGGCGTTGCGGACATTACCCTTAAAAAGGGAATGATCTACTTGAAGCGCGTATCGGGCGGCGAGACCATATACCGCGCAATGACGGTGGAGGAGTTCGGAAAGGACGCTCTCAACCAGATAGGTTTCCTCTTCAACCTCGGTTCGGTAATTACGGACGAGTTCGCAAAGACCGATTCGGGCGCGACCGAGAAAAAGGCGGCGATAAAGCAGGACTACGGCACACAGCTTGCCACTTACCTCAAACAGTTTGCGTACAACGCCGAACAGGGCAAGTGGAAGATAGTGCTCAACGGCGCGGGCATTTTGCAGAACAACACCATATCTTTGAGCGATATAGTAGTTGAGTTCGGCGCGGAAAAGAGCGAGGAGAACGGCAGGCAAGTCTATTACATAACGGGACTCGACGTAAACACTTCGCTCAGAGTAACGCTCGTCGGCAACCTCTATATAGACCTTACGATAGACGGCACGCTCTATTACGCAAATCCCTGCAACGAATGGCGCAACACCGCCGCGGACGGCAACGTAGCCGCAACGGCTGCCGACGTGTTCGGCAATTCGCCCGCGGTGTACTTCGGAAGATGGCTCAACGGCGAGACGTTCGAGGAGATCTGCGCCCGCAACGATTGGGCGGCAATGACGGCGGCTAACGGCGGCAAGTACGTCGAGGTGTCGTTCAGCGGCAACTCATCGGAAGCCTCCGCGGCAAAGGGCGACATAACTTTCGGAACGGTGTCGTTCTACCGTCAGAAGGGCGTCGAAAGCGGCGAGCGCGAGTTCATCTCAACGCAGTACGCGCTTTACGACAGAAAGCAGAACAAGCTCCTCTCGTCCGTGCTCTTCCCCGACATTTCGGCTTACGACAATATCGACCACTACGTGCTCGAATGGGGCGAATACAGCGCGGATAACTTCACGGGCGCGCTCGAAATAACGGCGCAGTACGTTCCCCAGCAGTACGAAGTAAAGATATTCAGCGACTACAAGATAAACGAAAATTATGTCGAAGCCCCCGCGGGCGGCTATGTACGCGCCTTTACGCTCAGCTACAAAAAGAGCCTCGACCTTAAACTCGACGTCGTGGTCGAGGGCAAAAGGATAAGGGCGTTTGTAACCGAAAGCGGCGAAGAGCTCACCCGCGAACAGGTTGCGGCATTGCGCATAAGCTCGGATATTTCGCTCACGGTGGTATGGGAGAATATTCCCTACACAGTAAGCTACGTGATTTCGGGCGACGGTCCCGACAAGGTCATAAAACAGCTCACAGCTTACTACGGCGACGAAATTTCGCTCGACAGCGAAGAGCTGGGAATAAGCGCGGAAGAGGTCGCCGAGGTCGGCTACGACTTTGCGGGCTGGAAGATCTCGGGCGGCGCGGAGTACGTCAACGGCAATATGACGGTAACGGCGCAGTACACGCCCTATTCAAGGGTTCTGCACTTCGTCAGCGACCACCCCGTAAACGAGTTCTGGCACGCCGACGGCGACAAGTACTACCGCGAAATAGTCTACACCAACGCCGAATTCGGTTCGCCCGCAAACCACCTTGTGCTCTCCGAGGGCGCGACGTGGAACGATACCCACATTCTCAACGGCTACCGCGACGAAGAGGGGAACGTTATACACTATATCGACTTCATAACCCAAAAGACGGACGCGACGTACACCGCCGTGTGGGAGCAGTTCGCCCACCGCGTCGTGTTCACCTATAACACTGGCGACGGCGATAAGACCATAAGCAAGGGCTTTACGGAAGGCGGCGTGCTCGACCTTGACGGCGTTCCCGTTCCCGCAAAGACGGGGCACACGGGCGAATGGCGATTCGAGGGAAGTAACGAGGCAATTACCGAAAGGTATATAACCGTCAACTCCGATCTGAGGATAGTTGCGTACTACACCCCCAAGGAGTACACCGTCACCCTTTCGAGCGACCGCGCCGTAGCGGGCTTTGAAAAGAGCGGAAGCAGGTGGACCGTTTCAAAGGTATTCAAATACGGCGAAACGGCAGACCTTTCGAGCCTTTCGTACGACATCGAAAACTACGACTTCGGCGGGTTCTACACCGTGGACGAAAGCTCTGCGGGCGGCACCAAGGTCGAACGCTTCACCGTTACCGACGATATGACAGTATATATCTATTGGATAGACAACGAAATAGATATCAACCTTTACAGCACGTTCGGGTTCACGGCGGCGCAGGCGGGAACGGTCACCCAAAGCGAATACGGTTCAAAGGTGTATATGAGCAACGTCGTTTTGCACGACGGCTACTCCATAGCCGCGCCCGTAAAGAGCAACGACGGCAACCTGTACGAATTCAAAGGCTGGTGGTACTTCACGGGCGAAAGCTGGGTACAGCTCGACCTTTCGGACGTTTCCAAAACGCTTGCCTATAACCCCGACGAACCCTCGTACTCCGTGCACGCGCTGTGGTATTACTGCGAGCAGGCGGAAATTACCGCGGTAAGACCCAATAAGGACTTTACCTTTACGGCTAACGTAAAGTATAATTTCTCGGGTGCGGCTTCAATGTTGAACGGAAGCGGCTGGGCGTTCTCAGAAGTCTCTATGTACGGTAAAATCAAAGATTCCGTCGGAACGGGTTACGGCGATGTAAGTTCGAGCGCAACGCCCGTAACTTCATTCGACGGCGCAACCAACATACTAACCGTAACGGCGACCAACAGCATGACCAGAAAACCCAATTTGAGTATTAAATACAATTACTATCAGTGGTCGCTCTCGTTCACGGCTTCGTACAACGGCACAGAGCTTGCCAACGTAAGCCGCGGCGAGAATAAGCAAAAACTTTAATAAAATAATTATTGCCGCATAAGCGCGCGGGCGTTGTTCAAACGCCCGCGCGCTTTGCTCCCGTTAAACTTCGTATATGCGTCGCAATACGGCGTTGAACATCGCTCCGCCTTGGTCACGTACTTCATTGTACGCTCCTTGCGGTCGTCGCTCGTTCGCCTTGTCTTGCTCGCATCTCCGAAGTTTCTCACTTCGTAATTGCAATTTACTCCGTTCAAGCACTTTTAAATAATATCGGAGCATAATAAGGCACTGTCATTTCGAACGATATAAGAATCCCGCGAAGCGGGTTCGATTGAGTGAGATAATCCCCCCGTGGTCTGTGCTTGCACTTTGAAACGCGTACACAAAAAAGCAATCATTTAATTAAACGTTCTTGCGCGGTACTGCTGTGAACCCCCACCTTTAATTCCTCCCCCTTGTAATTTCTCCGCCCCTATTCCCTCCCCTTTTCCAAGGGGGAGGGGAGGGTAGGGGTTTTCTATAATATCTACCTTATAAAAACTTCGCTATACTGCGGAACAGACCCGTTCGACGCGCTTCGCTTGCTCAGGGTGACTTATTGGTGACTTATTTAAAATAGCGCGCGGGCGTTTTTCCAACTCCCGCGCGCTTATGCGCATTAATTTACTATTATTCCCTTATTCCCCGCGCACAAATATTGTCGCATTTTCACGCTTTTTGCAATATTATAAACGCAACGTCAAGCGTTTGACAAAAACGTCGGGTTATGATAAAATTGTTGCCAACAAGGTCAGTTTTGCCCTTGCGTTCCCCCAAAAAGGAGACGGCAATGTCCGAACAGGTCAATTCCGAAAGCGTAGCGCAACCCGCGGCAGAGGTCGCGCCCGCGCCCCAAACAAACGGCGCAAAGGAAGAAGTGGTCGAAAAGCTCTCCCCCGAAGTACAGTTCGGGCTGGACTGCACCCTTCCCAAAAGAAACGCGTTCGCCTACGGAACATACAGATTTTTCAAAAGGTCGTTCGACATAATTTCAAGCGGTCTGTTTCTGATAATTTTCAGCTGGCTGTATCTGATCCTCGCGCTCGTCGTCAAGTGCAGCGACGGCGGCTCGGTCTTTTTCAGACATAAGCGCGTGGGCAAAAACGGCAAGCCCGTTTATCTGCCCAAGTTCCGCAGCATGGTCAAAAACGCCGACAAGCTCGAATACATGCTCACCCCCGAGCAGCTCGAAAAATTCCGCAGAGAGTACAAGCTCGACGACGACCCCCGCGTTACCCGCCTCGGCAAGTTTTTGCGAAAGACCAGCCTCGACGAACTCCCCAACGTGTGGGCGATATTCACGGGCAGAATTTCGGTCATAGGACCGAGACCCCTTATAGAGGAAGAGGCGGACGAAAAGTACGGCGCGGCAAAGCAAAAACTGCTTTCGGTAAAGCCCGGAATGATAGGCTGGTGGGCGGCGAACGGCAGAAGCAACACCACCTACGAGCATGGCGAAAGGCAAAAACTCGAACTCTATTACGTCGACCACTGCTCCGTATGGCTCGACATAAAGATAATTTTCAAGTGCATAGCGGGCGTATTCAAACGCACCGGCGCAAAATAAAAGGCGCAAAACAAAAGGCGTAAAATAAAAAGCGTGCAATAAAATAAAACGATCCAACCGTAGCGGTCGGGCAACCTCGTTGCCCGACCGCTTTCATAACGTTATTTTACCTTTTTATTACAACTTTGTGTAAAGGTTTGTTACTTCTTTCGGGTAAAATCGGGGTAGTAAAACAAAAGGAGTAATAAAAATGAGAAAGAAAAGAATTGCAAAGATCATGCTTGCGGCAAGGGCACACTTCGCTCCGTTTACCTCTCCTTTTCCCAAAAATCTCGCTTCACTGCGATTTTCGGGAACCCTTTTAATATAGCGCGTATGGCATTGAGACCATAAGGCGCAAAGCCCCTATCGGTTAAAACCTACGCCGCTCGTGAGAGCGGCGTATAATTTTTGTACCATATAAAATATCAACATTTTTATTACTAACTTGTCTTTGACAGATTCCTTGTAAGTTTAATAATTAACTCCTTATTTTCCATACTTAAATTGCGGAAATATTTTAAAAACAGCATTTCCGAATGTAAATTTTCAGAAGAATACATGACGTTGCCAAACTCGTCTTGCCTGCCTACAAGATAGTCTATAGAACATTGGAAAAAGTCGGCAATCTTAATCAGTGCAGAATAATCGGGTAATCTGTTAAGTTTAGTCCACCCGATAATGGTTGTATAGGGTATTCCGCTACTTTCCGCAAACTGTTTTCTGTTAAGACCTTTCTCTGCCAAAAGGTCGTTAAATGTTTCAATAAATATGTTACTTTCCATATTTAGATTTTAACAAAAAATATCTAATCAGGTGTTGACTTATCCTTTTAGATAATTTATAATTAGAATTACCTTAATAGATATTTTTATTCAAAAAGGTAATTCGAGGTATTATTTATGAAACGTAAATTTTTGATTATTTTACTTGCGATAGTATGCGCGGTTAATTGTGCGGCTATGTTTTCCGCCTGTGCCGACAAGGGAAACGTTGATAATACGGTAAATAATTCAAGCTTTACAGACCAAACGGGCGATTCAAATGACGACGGGAGTGGGGAGAATTACAAAACGCCCGAAACTCCTGAAAATCCCGAAGGCGGCGGCGAGGACAACGGAAAACCTACAACTCCCAACACCCCCGAGGGCGACGGGCAAGGCGATACGGGCAGTACGGATAGCGATACAGGTGAAACGGGTAAAACCGAATCCCCCGACGCGGGCAATACTCCCAACACTGGCGACGCCGAGGAAAAGCAAGACGAATACATTTACACCAAGGCGAACGGCTGGAACACCCAACTTCTCGCCAAAACTCTTGAAGATTGGATGATTGAAAATGATTATTATCAACTTATTTCTCACAATAACGATTATTTTATGAAAAAAATGCTTTTTGCCGAAGATAACCCTAATTCTAAATAATTTTCAAAACAAAAAAGAATATATAATAACCGGAGGGCAGACCAATGTATTGCTTTTGTTTTTCAATATAAAATAAACAGGAGATAAAAACTATGAAGTTTATTAAAAAAATTTGTAAAGCTCTTATAGACGAAAGCGTAAAAGGTGCTTTTGCAAGAACAGTTTTAATAACTATAATTGCTATTATAATTGGTTTTGTTCTCGAAAATAATAAACTGCTTGACGGTGATTTTTTATCCGATTTTATGGAAAAACAATTTGCAAAACATGCGAAAGGTGAGAAGAACTTTCCTTATACTTTATATTACATATTACTGTATTCTTTTATAATCTTATATAGCGGTTTTGCCCTGTATTTCATTGTGAAAAAGGACGATGTATATTGGTGCGCATTGGTAATAGGTATAAGTATAATCTTTTTGGTTTTTATGAATTCGTATTTAACTATAATGTTACAATATACAACTGATGAAAGACCTGAGAATACAAATCAGATTATGTATGAAATGCATATGACGAGTTTTATATCTGTCGCTACAATTATTAGTGCGATAGCCGGCATTAAGATGACATATATTTTGGGTAAAAATAAAAAGAGCCAAGAAGAGGAAAAATGAAATAACAAGGAAAATGCGGCGTCTTCACCCTCAAATCCCGTCGCTTATCACTTTAACATAAAATACGCCCCGCGCGGTTAAAAACCGCGCGGGGCGTTGCTTGGTCGAGGCGACGGGATTCAAAGCTATTGAGGGCTTTCAAAAATCGGGCTAGGAAATAGGCGTAACCGGCACCCTCGGCGTCGGCAGCACCTTCACCGTGGAATTTTTAAAACAGTAAAATGCAAAAAGGAAGCCCCGTTACGGGACTTCCTTAATCAATCGTTAAAGATTATTTTTTAATGGTATTGGAATTTTGATTGTAGGCTTTGGCAACGCATTTCCATTCGCCGTTCAGTTTCAGAAGAAGCAAATAGTCGGTAAAATCAATACTGCCGCCCCAGCTTTCTTCCAAAACACGTACGACGGCAAGCGTTTCCTCGACGGTAATAACGTCAATTCTTGCTTTGAAATTCTCGTCCGCGCCGACCGTGTCCACATTTTTATAGAACTGTTCGATAGAACCGTGTTCCAGCTCGCCGTTGAGGATACCGAACAAAACGGCTTCGTCGGTAAAAAGTTCTTTTGCATATTTGCTGTTGCCCTCGGCTACGCTCTTGACGAAGTTCATAGCCGCTTTTTCCACGTCCCGATAGTCTTTCAATGTTGCTCTCATAAGATGAGCCTCCTTAAAAATTTATTGATAAGTAGATTTTATGACCGTATAATTATTTTGTCAAGTACGCACATTTATGTGCGGTACTTACTGTTTGGAAAGTATAGGAGAAAATTATGGAACGTTGCATTGCCAATGAAAAACTTTCGGACACGGGCTTTTCGTACACACTTTCGCTCATCAACGGAAAATACAAGATGACCATTCTCTACACGCTCATGGAGTTTTCAGTGGTGCGTTTTAATGAGTTGCAAAGGTATATCAAGGGGATTTCCTATAAGACGTTGAGCGTAATGCTGAAAGAACTCGAAGCGGACAAGCTGATTATTCGCAAGGAATATCCGCAAATTCCGCCGAAAGTGGAATACAGCCTTTCCGAACGCGGAAAATCGCTCATGCCCATTCTCGATATGATGTGCGAATGGGGAGATAGGAACAGATTATAAATCGACATTAAACCCGCTTCTCGACATTAAACCCGCTTCGAGGGCAGTTTTTGTGTGCGAACCCTTCCTCGCGATCCTTCCCCCAAAAAAATATTTTCCGTATCATTTTTTGATCAATTTAAATTTTCAAAGGGTATTGCAAAAAGGAGCGCGGCGTGATATAATAAGCTATGGTAAAATCTTAAAAAAGGGGAACTCAAATGAAAGATTGTAATTGCGGCTACTGTATGCGGGGCGAACTTCTCGCCAAATTCGGCATATATATCTGCGATCTGTCGGTCAGCACGCTCATACTTTTCAAAGAACAATCCAAGCGCGGCAGGTGTATTGTGGCGTATAAGGACCACGTGTCGGAGATAGTCGACATATCCGAAGAGGAACGCAACGCCTTTTTTGCCGACGTCACCCGCGCCGCAAAGGCTATCCACAAGGTCTTTAAGCCCGACAAGCTCAACTACGGCGCATACGGCGACACGGGCTGTCACCTTCACATGCACCTTTGCCCCAAATACAAAGACGGCGACGAGTGGGGCGGGACTTTCCAGATGAACCCCCAAAAGGTGTACCTTTCCGACGAAGAATATAAAAAGATGATAGAGGATATAAAAGCCGCGCTCTGAGGGGCGAAAGGCGTAAGGAGGGAAATTTATGGCGCATAACGTTATAGCCGAGGCAAAGAGATGCCTCAATTGCAAAAAACCCATGTGCAGGACGGGCTGCCCCGTCAACACGCCCATACCGCAGATGATCTCGTCCTTTCTCAACGGCGATATAAAATCGGCGGGAGAAATGCTCTTCGACAACAACCCCCTTTCGGTCGTGTGCTCGATAGTCTGCAACCACGGCAACCAATGTCAGGGGCACTGCGTTCGCGGAATAAAGGGCGAACCCGTCGAAATAAGCACGATCGAAAACTTCGTTTCGTCGCATTACCTCGACAGCCTCGCCCTCACCAAGGCAGAGCCTAACGGCAAAAAAGTTGCGGTGGTAGGATCGGGTCCCGCGGGAATTACCATTTCAATAAAAATGGCGCAGCTCGGTTACGACGTGACCGTGTTCGAATCAAAGGCAAAAATAGGCGGCGTTCTGCGCTTCGGCATACCCGAGTTCCGTCTGCCCAAGACCATAGTCGACAGGTACGAAGTGCTCATGCGCAAGCTCGGCATAAAGATAAAGCCCAACATAACCATCGGCAAGGCGTTCGGCGTCGAAGAGCTGTTCCGCGACGGCTTCCAAGCCATATCGATAGGCACGGGCGTTACATGGCCCATATCCTTAAATATAAAGGGTGAAACGCTCGGGCACGTGCACTACGGCATACATTTCCTCGAAAGCCCCGACAGCTACGATTTGGGCAACAGTATGGCGATAATAGGCGCGGGCAACGTTGCAATGGACGTGGCGCGCACCGCCCTCAGAAAGGGAGTTAAAGACGTTAAGATAGTCGTTCGCAGCGACAAGTATTCGGCAAGCAAGGAAGAGGCTGAATACGCCGAGATCGAGGGCGCGCAGTTCGTATACAACAAGACGCCCGTCGAAATAACCGACGACGGCGTGATGTTTGCCGATACAATTTACGACGACGAACACAGAGTTGTCGGAGCTTCCGAAAAAGCCGAACTTATGCCCGCCGACACGGTTATGATCTGCATTTCGCAAAGACCTTCGAAGCTCATACTTTCGGATACCTACGGGCTTGAAGTCAACGAGCGCGGGCTTGCCAAGATAAGCGAGAACGGCGAAACGAGCCGTCCCGGTTTGTTCGCCTCTGGCGACGTCGTGCGCGGCGCAAAGACGGTGGTCGAAGCCGTTGAGACCTCGAAGAGGGTGGCGGGGGCTATGGACGCCTATCTCAAAACCCTTCCTTAAACTGCCGCAAACTTCGTATATGCTTCGTTCTGCGGCGTCGCGCTTGCGCACTCCTCGGTCACGTACTTCATTGTACGCTCCCTTCGTCGTTTGCGCGCGCTCCTTGCATAACTCGCATCTCCGAAGTTTCTAACTTCGTACAGCTACCGAAAAGCCCGAATAAGCGGCGCAATACGGCGTTGAACATCGCTCCGCCTTGTTCGTGTACTTCATTGTACACTCGCTTCGGTCGTCGCTCGTTCGCCTTGTCTTGCTTGCTTCTTCGGACTTTCTAACTTCGTACGGGCAAGGGTTAACGACCCTTTCTCACTTCGTACAGCAACCCCTACCCTAACCCTCCCCCTTGAAAAAGGGGAGAGGAAAAGAAAAAAACATTCGCTCCCCTTCATTTATGAGGGGGAGCTGTCCGTTTACGGACTGAGGGGGTGTTTCCCAAATAATATCAGAGCACAATAAGGCACTGTCATTTCGAGGGATATGAGACCCGCGGAAGCGGGCGATTGACCGAGAGAATCCCCCCGTGGTCCGTGCTTGCACTTTGAAACGCGTTACTACTTCTAAATAATATCCGCCTTATAAAAGCTCCGCTATACTGCGGAATAGACCCGTTCGACGCGCTTCGCTTGCTCAGGGTGACAGATTATTTTTAAAATGCGGCGGCGCAGATACTGCACCGCCGCATTTCGTTGAACAGCCTATACTCTGTTTTAGCTCAATGTTGTTAAGACACCCGTCCGCGGCGATACGCCGCTCAAACCCCCGCCTTATTCTGTTTGACCCTTAAACAGCGTTTTTATCATCGTGTTCACGTAAAGTACGGGCACGATGTTTATTTTATCGGCGTACTTCACCGCCGACTTCATGTTCTTTGCGGGCAGAAGCACCCGCTTAAAGCCCATCTTCACGCACTCTGCCACCCGCTTTTCGCACGAGCTCACCGCCCGCACTTCTCCCGTCAGCCCCACTTCGCCGAACACCGCCGTGTACTTATCGACGGGAACGCCCAAAGAGGAAGAGGCAAGCGCCGCGCACACAGCAAGGTCGCAGGCGGGTTCGTTCAGCTTTATTCCGCCCATAACGTTGACGTACACGTCGAAGCCCCCGAGCGCGATCCCGCACCTCTTTTCGAGCACGGCTATAAGCAGAGCGAGTTTGTTGTAATCTATCCCGAGCGACATTCTGCGGGGAAGCCCGAACGCCGTCTTTGCCGTCAGCGTCTGAATTTCCACATTCATACAGCGCGCGCCCGTCAGCGCGGGCGTGACCGCGCTCCCCGCTTCCTCGCCGCGGCGTTCCGAGAGGAATATGCCCGTGTAATCGGTCACGGCAATAATTCCGCTTTCCGTCATTTCGAACACGCCCACTTCCGAAACGTTGCCGAAGCGGTTTTTAACCGCCCTTAAAATTCTGAAATTCTCCTGCGTTTCGCCCTCGAAGTAGAGCACGGTGTCCATTATGTGTTCAAGAACCTTAGGTCCTGCCAGCGCGCCCTCTTTGGTGACGTGTCCTATTATAAAAAACGTAATGTTTCTGCTCTTTGCAATGCGCATGAGCTTCGAGGCGCATTCGCGCACCTGCCCCACGCTCCCCGAAGAGGAAGAGAGGGCGTCGGTGTAAACCGCCTGTATGGAGTCGATAACGCAGAACTCCACGCCGTCAAGCTCGTTTTCAAGTCCGTCTATACAGGTCTCGTTGAGTATAAGTAAATTCCCGCACTTCAACCCCAGTCTCTCCGCGCGCATTTTTACCTGCGAACAGCTCTCCTCCGCCGAGAGGTAGAGCACTTTGTGCGCCGTCGAAAGGTGCGCGGCTATCTGCGTGAGTATGGTCGATTTACCGATGCCGGGGTCGCCGCCGAGCAGTATTAAAGAACCCGCGACTATCCCCCCGCCCAACACGTTGTCGAACTCCGAAACGCCCGTGCCCGTGCGCTCGTATCTTTCGGAAGTGACCGCCGCAAGGGGTATCGCCTTTGCGGGCGCGGGTCTGTGCGCCGTTTTGCCCGTATCGGGGGTAGCTGTCGGCTCTTCCGAAAATGTGTTGAATTTGCCGCAGGCGGGGCAACGCCCAAGCCATTTGGGGCTTATGTTCCCGCACTCCGAGCACACGAACTGCGTAAGCTGTTTAGCCATCTTTTTCACCTTTGAGGAGCGCGCTCGCATATGCGGCTATCCCCAAGCCCTCGCCTACAAACCCTAATTTTTCGCACGTGCCCGCGGAAATTCCCACCGAACCGACGCCGATTTTAAGGGTTGCGGCAATGTTCTTTTTCATCTCGTCTATGTAAGGCGCAAGCCTCGGTTTTTCCGCCTGCACGGCGATACATATGTTTAACGGCGCATACCCCGCCTTTTTTACCTCGTCGAGCGCGAGCGCGCACATATGCGCGCTGTCGGCGTTCTTCCATTTTTCGTCGCCGGCGGGGAAGTAGTGCCCTATGTCCTTCAACCCCGCGCCCGAAAGCAGCGCGTCGGTCACCGCGTGGTATATAACGTCGCCGTCGCTGTGCGCGGCAAGCGAGAATCCGCAGTCTATTTTAACGCCACCAAGCGTTATGTATTTACCCTCGGTAAAGGGGTGAACGTCTATCCCCAAGCCCGTTCTCAAAAGGGCGGGGCGTGCGATCGCTCCCACGGGCGTTCCCCCCGCAATATCCCCCGACGAATAGTTAAAACCGCCGTCTTTTATATCCGCCGTTCCCATAGTGCCCGCCGTTCCAATAATATCCGCCGTTCCCATGATTCCCGCCGCTTTCAACTCAATATTGAAGTCCTCGGGGTAGGTCAGTTTTATGTTGCCCTTTTCGCCCGCGACGAGGTGGGGGAAGCCTATGAACTCTCTGAACACGGCAGAGTCGTCGGTGTATATCTTGCCGCCCGTAAGGGAATAGGCGCGGCGAATGTCGTCGGCAAAAAAGCCCTGCGGCGTTTGCAGACTGTACATATAGCTTCTGTCGGGCACGTCGGTTATAGTGCCGTAGTCCGAAACGGCGACCGTCTCGGTCACGGGCAGAGCGCAGATCCCGCTCCCGAAGCGCGCAACGCTGTCGACGCACTTCTCTATAAGCCCGCGCGTGACAAAGGGGCGCGCGCCGTCGTGTATGAGCACGATGTCGCCCGTCACGGCTTCGAGGGCGTTTTTAACGCTCTGCGTGCGCGTCTCTCCCCCCAAAACAACCTTATATCCGAAGGGCTTGGCGATCGCGCTTATTTCGCCGAAGTCGTCCGCCGACGAAGCTATGATGACTTCGTCTATAAGGGGGAAGTCAAATTTTTTCAAAGTGTGCGCGATGACGGGCGCGCCGTAGAGTGGGGCGAGCAGTTTGTTCTTGCAAAAGCCCGCTCTTTCGCCCTTGCCCGCGGCGCAGATTATCGCGCTTATTTTAAGATTTTTTTTGGTAAGCATACTTCAAAGTCCGTATATAAAATCTTTAATTTCAATGTGTGTTGAACCGTACCTCATACCCCTCCCCTTCCTCGGAGGGGGAGGAAATAAAGGTGGGGGTGGCGTTAAAAAATAACGTAATAAAACAGCGTAACGTCTGCGTTCCCGCCTTTAAGGTTCTTCGCCGTTGTCGTACTTCGAACGCCTTTCGGGCTCTTCGGGGCGCAGCTCCGCCTCGACGTCCTTGCGCTGTTTTATAAACTTTTCGTTTACTCTGCTGTACTTTATGCTCGTGCCTATAACGTCGGTTATGTCCATAAGCGTGACGAACGCCATGGGGTCGTGCGCCGAAACGACTTCCCTGAGTTTTGCGACCTGAAAGCGGTTTATTACGCAGTATATAACTTGCTTTTCGGACTGCGAATAATAGCCCCTGCCCTCGATCACGGTCAGCCCTCTGCCGAATTCCTGCGAAAGGGCGTGGCAGACGGTGTTGTAGCGTGAGGTTATTATAAGCGCGCCCTTAGCCTGATCGAGACCGTCCGAGATGAAGTCGACGGCTTTCGAGGCGACGAAGTAGGCGACTATGGAGTAGAGGGCGGGAGTGAAGTCCGCCGCGCCGTTGTTGGGGATACACCCCGCGAACGCAAGCACGCCTACGACGACGTACAAAAATACGTTGAATATGAGCACGAAGTTGCCCACGGAGAGGTTGAGTTTTTTGGCGAACATAACGGCAAGGCTCTCCATTCCGTCCATAGTCCCCCCGTAGCGTATCGCCATTCCGCTGCCTATGCCCGACAAAAGCCCGCCGAACACGGCGCAGATTATTCTGTTCCCGCTGTCGCCGCCGCCTATTGGCGAGCCGTTTTTAAAGAACTCGGGAATGAATTGGGGGATAACTTCCTCAAACACGAGCGAGGCGAGCGAATACACCAGAATGGCGAACAGCGAATAGAGGGTGAACTCCACGCCCTGCTTTTTCATCGCGAACAAAAAGACGGGCAGGTTCAAAAGGACGAGGGGTATCCACAGCTGGATATATGTCGCAATATGCGGGCAGTAGTTCTGCAAGAGCTGTATAATGAGCATCGACACGCCCGAAAGCCCGCTGTCGTAAAAGTTTGTGGGCAACAGCAAAAGGGTAACGCCCACGGCGTTCACAACGCCCGCAACAAACAGAAGTATAAAGTTTTTTACCTTGAATCTGACATGCTTCATTTCATTGCCGCTCCTTTCGCCAATGCCGCCCGCCGCGGTCGTAAACGGTGCGAACCTTTTGGGCTTGTCCGCTTATTGCTCTTGTATTATTTCGTAAAGGGAAGAGGCTTCGTCTTTTTTAACCGTCTCGCGCACGTCGAGTATTCTGAACTTTACCGAACCACCCGCAAAAAAGACCTCGACGACGTCGCCGACCTTTATCCTGTGACCGGGCTTCACGGGCTTGCCGCAGACATACACCTTGCCCTTGTCGCACGCCTCTTCGGCAAGCGTGCGCCTTTTGAGTATTCTCGAAACTTTCAAAAACTTGTCTATTCTCATTTTAAAAATAATTTTTCAAAAAATAATTTTTCCGAAAACGCTTGACATAGTTGAATTTCGGCGATATAATAACAGAATGTATTAAAATGGGATTTTATCCGCCTGCGGGGTTTTTCACTCCCCCGAAAACGCGCCCGTTCAACACAAAATATTAAAATATGCGCGCATATTACCGCTTGATTATACACCAATAAAAGGCGTTTGTAAAGAGCGGAAGGCAAAAATTTCCCCGCCCTCAAAAAAATTTTTCAATATCAGTATCTTGCATTTTTGATTTTTCACGGTGAAAAGATATAAACGTGTAATCGCCGAAATGTGAAAATATATGGCTCAAAGCCACAAAGGAGTTCTGTTTTAATGAATTTACCAATTCACAAGTATGGCAAAACCGAAAGGCGTAAGTTCGGCAAGATCAACGAGGTCATCGATATCCCCGACCTCGTCGAGATCCAGAAGTCGAGTTACGAGGCGTTTATCAAAGACGGCATAAGCGAAGTGTTCGAAGACTTCATGCCCATAACCGACTACGCCGATCACTACGAGCTTTATTTCCTCGACCACTGGTTCGACGACAAGCCCAAGTACGACGAAAAGGAATGTCGCAACCGCGACGCGACGTACGCGCTTCCCCTTCACGTAAAGGTGAGGCTTGTCAACAAGCTCCGCGGCGACATAATGGAGCAGGACGTCTTTATGGGCGACTTCCCCCTCATGACCGAGTCGGGTTCGTTCATAATCAACGGCGCAGAGCGCGTAATAGTCTCTCAGCTCGTGCGCTCGCCCGGGGTGTACAACGCTTCCAGCCGCGACAAATCGGGCAAGGAAATGTTTGCGACGACCGTCATTCCCAACCGCGGCGCATGGCTCGAACTCGAACAGGACGCAAAGGGAACGCTGGGCGTGCACGTCGACAGAAAGCGTAAAATACCCGTGACCGTGCTCCTCCGCGCGCTCGGCTTCGGTTCGGATACCTCGTTGAACGATCTTTTCGCCAACGACAAGATAATACAGGCGACGATAGGCGTCGACACCACCCACTCCGAAAGCGACGGTCTTGTCGAGCTGTACAGAAAGCTCCGCCCGGGCGAAGTTCCCACCGAGGCTTCGGTTCGCCAGCACCTCAACAACCTCTTTTTCGATCCCCGCCGCTACGACGTGGTAAAGGTGGGCAGATACAAGTTCAACAAAAAGCTCTGCCTTTCGTACAGGCTTCCCGGCTGCAAATTAGCCGACGACGCGGTAAACCCCGAAACGGGCGAACTCATCGCGCACGCGGGCGATATAGTCACCGAGGCGCAGGCGGTCGAAATGCAGGACTGCGGCATAAACGAGGTGTTCGTGCTCGTCTCCGACCCCGAGCAGGGCGAGATAAGGCACAAGATAATCGCCAACAACACGGTAAATTTCTCGGCGGTATCGGATAAAAGTCACAAAGTATTCGGGCTTTTGCCCATGATATATTACCCCAACTTCGTGCTCATGCAAAAACTTGCGGCGGAGTGCGAGAGCATGCGCTCCGACGAAGTTGCGGCAAAGTACATCGACGAAATAAACGCCATATACTACGTTACCGAAACGGAGGAAGCCGACGACGAAAAGCCCGAGGACAAGAAGAACAGGGAACGCCGCCGCGACATGCGCGTTAAATTCGTCGAGGCGTGCAAGGCGTTTGCGGCTCTTCTGAACTCCGACGTTACCGAACTCGACGCCGAGCAGAAGAAAGAGATCCGCCCGATAGTCGAAAAACTTTCGCACAAGCACATAACGGTCGACGACATAGTCGCCGCCGTATCCACAAACCTCGATCTGCCCTACGGAATAGGCACGGTGGACAACATCGACCACCTCGGCAACCGCCGCGTGCGCTCTGTGGGCGAGCTGTTGCAGAACCAGCTCAGAATAGGCATAGCGAGGCTCGAAAAGCTCATAAAGGAGCGCATGGCAACGCAGGACTCGAACGAAGTTACGCCCTCGGGTCTTGTAAACGTGCGCCCCGTTTCGGCGGTAATACGCGAATTCTTCGGTTCTTCACAGCTCTCGCAGTTCATGGACCAGACCAACCCCGCCGCCGAACTCACCCACAAGCGCAAGCTCTCCGCTCTCGGACCGGGCGGACTCAATCGCGACAGGGCGACATTCGAAGTGCGCGACGTTCACCACTCGCACTACGGCAGACTGTGCCCCATCGAGACCCCCGAAGGTCAGAACATAGGACTTATCTCCTCGCTTGCGACTTTCTCGAAGGTAAACGAATACGGCTTTATAATGAGCCCTTACAGAAGGGTCATAAAGGACGAAAACGGCGTGCCCACGGTAACCGACAAAGTCGATTACCTCACCGCCGACGAAGAGGACAAGTATATAGTTGCGCAGGCAAACGAGCCGCTCGACGAGAACAACCACTTCGTCAATTCGCACATAGGTTGCCGTCACCGCGACCTCATAACGCAGTATCCCCCCGAGAAGATGGACTACATGGACGTAAGCCCCAAACAGCTCGTCTCGGTAGCAACCGCGCTCATACCCTTCCTTGAAAACGACGACACCAACCGCGCCCTCATGGGTTCGAACATGCAGAGGCAGGCGGTTCCCCTTATGAAGACCGAATCGGCGATAGTCGCAACGGGCATCGAGGCGGCGATCGCGCGCGACAGCGGCGTTATGGTACGCGCAAAGAACGCGGGCGTTGCCGTGGGCGTTGCTTCCGATATGATAAAGATACAGGAAGACAGCGGGTTCATAACCGAATACAAACTCAAAAAATTCGAGCGTTCCAACCAATGCACCTGCCTTAACCAACGCCCCATAATCAACACGGGCGACAGAGTTGAGGCGGGAGAGATAATCGCCGACGGTCCCGCGACCAACAACGGCGAACTCGCGCTCGGCAAGAACATACTGATAGGCTATATGGAGTGGGAGGGCTACAACTACGAGGACGCCATTCTCATCTCCGAAAAACTCGTTCAGGACGATGTGTTCACTTCCATTCATATAGAGGAACACGAGACCGAGGCGAGGGACACCAAGCTCGGCGCGGAGGAAATAACGAGGGATATCCCCAACGTATCGGAGGACGCCCTTAAAGACCTTGACGCCAACGGCATCATAAGAATAGGCGCGGAAGTGCAGACGGGCGACATACTCGTCGGCAAGGTAACTCCCAAGGGCGAAACGGAGCTCACCCCCGAAGAGCGGCTTCTCCGCGCGATCTTCGGCGAAAAGGCGCGCGAAGTGAGGGATACTTCCTTAAAAGTTCCCCACGGAGAGGGCGGCATAGTAGTCGACGTAAAGGTGTTCACCCGCGAAAACAAGGACGAACTTTCGCCCGGGGTAAGCAAGCTCGTGCGCGTTTATATAGCGCAGAAGAGGAAGATACAGGTCGGCGACAAAATGGCGGGACGTCACGGAAACAAGGGCGTTATCTCGCGCGTGCTTCCGCAGGCTGATATGCCTTTCCTTGCCGACGGCACTCCCTTGCAGATAGTTCTGAACCCCCTCGGCGTTCCCTCGCGTATGAACATAGGACAGGTGCTCGAAGTGCACTTGGGGCTTGTGTGCAAACAGCTCGGCTGGAAGATAGCCACGCCCGTATTCGACGGCGCGACCGAGCAGGATATAAAGCAGTTATTCCTTGAAAACAATATAGTCAACCCCGAAGGAAAGGTCGACGGCAAGATACAGGTGTACGACGGCAGAACGGGCGAACCGTTCGAAAACAGGGTGACCGTGGGCGTTCAGTACATGATAAAGCTCATTCACCTCGTCGACGACAAGATCCACGCACGTTCGATAGGACCTTACAGCATAGTCACCCAGCAGCCCCTCGGCGGCAAGGCGCAGTTCGGCGGACAGCGTTTCGGCGAAATGGAAGTTTGGGCGCTCGAAGCCTACGGCGCGGCGCACGTCTTGCAGGAGATACTGACCGTTAAATCGGACGATATAGTCGGACGCGTCAAGACCTACGAGAGCATAGTAAAGGGCAACAATATTTCCGAACCGGGCGTTCCCGAGGCATTCAAAGTGCTCTTGAAAGAACTTCAATCGCTCGCGCTCGACGTTAAAGTACTCACCGAATCGGGCGAGGAGCTTATCATACGCGAACTCGACGACGATGACGACGCTATCCCCACCGCCAGAGCGCGCGAGGAGCAGGAAGCCGAGGACGCGCGTCCCGAAGAGGAGATCGACATCATCGGCAAGGACGAAGTCGACGAAGAGGACGAAGAGCCCATCGCCATATTCGACTCCGACGAGGACGACTTTGCAAGCAAGGAGATCTTCGGCGACGGCGAGGAATTCGACGACGACGAGGACGACGAAGATTTAGGCGAGTTCAGACTGTTCGACTCCGACGAGGACGATGACGACGACAAGCCGGACGATATATTCGGCGACGAAAAGAGCGGCGAAAAGAGCGACGAGGACGACGGACCCGAAGAGAGGTTCGGCGATATCTTCGGCGACGGCGAGGACGAGGAAGAAAACTCCGACGACGAAGCCGACGTTGACGCCGACGACAAAGACGACGAAGCCGATACCGACGATAAAGACGGCAAAGACGGCGGAGACGAGGAATAATAAGGGAGGCGTAAGATGTTTGAATTAAACGATTTCAATTCGATAAAGATAAGCGTAGCTTCTCCCGAAAAAATAAGGGAACTTTCGAGGGGCGAGGTAACAAAGCCCGAAACCATAAATTACAGAACGCAGAAGCCCGAAAAGGACGGACTGTTCTGCGAGCGCATTTTCGGACCCATGAAGGACTGGGAGTGCCATTGCGGAAAGTACAAGCGCATACGCTACAAGGGCATCGTGTGCGAAAAGTGCGGCGTTGAAATAACCCGCGCCAAGGTAAGAAGGGAGCGCATGGGGCATATAGAACTTGCCGCGCCCGTCGCGCACATCTGGTATTTCAGGGGCGTTCCGTCGAGAATAGGTCTTATCCTCGATATGTCGCCCAAGGCTCTCGAAGAGGTGACGTACTTCGCAAAATACGTCGTAATAGACCCCGGCAACGTGCCCGAGTTGCAGTACAAGCAGACCATATCCGACAAGGAACTGAGGGATATAGAGGAAAAGTACGGCGAAAGTTCGGTAACGGGACTTAAAGTGGGAATGGGCGCGGAGGCTCTCCGCGAACTTCTCATGGCTATCGACCTCGAAAAGGAGTGCGAGGAAGCCCGCAACATAATCGCTACGAGCAGCGCAAGCCAAAAGAGGTTAAAGGCGGTAAAGAGGATAGAAATTCTCGAAGCCTTCCGCAAGAGCGGCAACCGTCCCGAATGGATGATACTCACCGTTCTTCCCGTGCTTCCCCCCGACCTTCGCCCCATGCTTCAGCTCGACGGCGGCAGGTTCGCCTCGTCCGACCTCAACGACCTTTACAGAAGGGTCATCAACAGAAACAACCGCCTTAAAAGAATGATCGAGCTCGGCGCGCCCGACATGATAATAAAGAACGAAAAGCGAATGTTGCAGGAAGCCGTAGACGCGCTCATCGACAACGGCCGTCACGGCAAGGCACTTTCGGGACCTACCAACCGCGAACTCAAATCCCTTTCGGGCATGCTCCGCGGCAAGCAGGGACGTTTCCGTCAGAACCTCCTCGGCAAGCGCGTCGACTATTCGGGACGTTCCGTAATAGTCGTAGGACCCGAACTCAAACTCTACCAGTGCGGTCTCCCCAAGGAGATGGCGATAGAGCTGTTCAAGCCCTTTGTAATGAAAAAGCTCGTGGAGAGCGGTCAGTGCCACAACATAAAGAGCGCGAAGCGCACGGTCGAAAAGGCAAAGCCCTTCGTGTGGGACGTTCTCGAAGAGGTAATAAAGGAGCACCCCGTGCTCTTGAACCGCGCCCCCACGCTGCACAGGCTTTCGATACAGGCTTTCGAACCCGTGCTCATCGAGGGCAGAGCTATCAAAATTCACCCCCTCGTATGTACGGCGTTCAACGCCGACTTCGACGGCGACCAGATGGCGGTACACGTACCCCTTTCGGTAGAGGCGCAGGCGGAAGCGAGATTTTTGATGCTTTCGTGCAATAACATATTGAAGCTGTCCGACGGCAAGCCCGTCATGCAGCCCTCGCAGGATATGGTAATGGGCGCATATTACCTCACCATTATCCGCAGAGAGGACGGCAAGTATTACAGGTGGAGCGGCGACAGATACTACGAATGTGCGGAGAGCGACGAGGGCGCGGAGCTTTACAAAGCCAACGCCTATATCTCCGAGGACGAGGCTATGATAGCCTATCAGATGAAACTCATTCACATGCAGGATGAGATCTTCGTCCGCCGCACGATAACCATAAACGATCCTCAGTCCCCCTATAACGGCGAGACCGTGCAGGGGCTTGTAAAGACGACGGTCGGAAGGATAATATTCAACTCCAACATGCCTCAGGATCTGGGCTTCGTAAAGAGGGAGACCAAAGAGGACTACCTCGCCTACGAAATTTCGTACGACTTCCTCGGCGACGCCGTCGCGGTAGGCAAAAAACAGCTCGGCAAGATAGTCGAAAGGTGCTTCAAAACGGGCGGCGCGCCCAGAGCGGCGGACGTTCTCGACAGAATAAAGACCCTCGGCTACAAGTATTCGACGATAGGCGCGATCACCACATCGGTGTTCGATATGCATATTCCCGCGGCTAAAAAGGAAATAGTCGCCGAAACCGAGGCAAAGGTCATTCAGATAGAAAAGAAGTACCAGCGCGGACTTTTAAGAGAGGAAGAGCGGTACAACGCAGTTATAGACGCGTGGGACGAGGCGACAGACAGAGTTACCGAAGAGCTTAAAAAATCGCTCGACAAGTTCAACCCCATATGGATGATGGCGAACTCGGGCGCGCGCGGTTCGATAGACCAGATGAAACAGCTCTCGGGTATGCGCGGACTTATGGTCAACCCTCAGGGTAAAAAGATAGAAGTCCCCGTTAAGTCGTGCTTCCGTCAGGGGCTTTCGGTTCTCGAATACTTCATATCGTCGCACGGCGGACGTAAAGGTCTTGCCGACACCGCCCTCAAAACGGCGGACTCGGGCTATCTTACAAGAAGGCTCGTCGACGTCTCGCAGGACGTCATCGTGCGCGAAGAGGACTGCATGGCGGGTAGCCAGAAGCCCCGCGGCATGATAGTCAAAGCCATAATAGGACCTAACGGCGAAGTAATAGAGGGACTCGAAGACAGAGTACAGGGCAGGTTCGTCTCTGAGGACGTGTTCGACAAAGAGGGCAACCTCATCGTAGCCCAAAACGAGTTCGTCACCGACGCCCTTGCAAAGAAGATAGTTGCGGCGGGCATCGAGGAAGTTTCCATTCGTTCGGTGTTCACCTGCACTTCCCGCTACGGCGTGTGCGCAAAGTGTTACGGCAAGAACATGGCGACCAACACCCCCGTACAGCCCGGCGAGGCTGTGGGCGTTATAGCCGCGCAGTCCATAGGCGAACCCGGCACCCAGCTCACCATGCGTACCTTCCACACGGGCGGTATTGCGGCGACGGGCGACATCACCCAAGGTCTGCCCCGCGTCGAAGAGCTTTTCGAAGCCCGCAAGCCCAAGGGCTGCGCAACGTTGTGCGAAGTCTCGGGCGTCGTCGGCATCGACGAAAAGGAGGGCTTGAAGATCATAACCGTGCGCGACGCCGTCACGGGCGAGACCAAGAAGGAGTACGATCTTCCCTTCAACGCCGAACTCCACGTCAAAGACGGCGACAAGGTAGAACCGGGCACGGTTCTTAACGCAGGCTCGGTCTATCCTCAGGATATCCTCCGCATTTCGGGCGTAAAGGGAGTGCAGGACTACATTCTCGAACAGGTACAGTCGGTTTACCGTTCTCAGGGCGTCGACATAAACGACAAGCACGTCGAAATCATCGTGCGCCAGATGCTCAGAAAAGTAAGGATAGAGGACGCGGGCACGACCGACCTTCTCCCCGGCGAGACGGTCGACTCGTTCACGGTCGAAGAGGAAAACCAAAAGGCGATAGCGAACGGCGGCAAGCCCGCCCTTCAAAAGCGCGTGCTCCTCGGCATAACCAAAGCCGCGCTCTCCACCGATTCCTTCCTTTCGGCGGCGTCCTTCCAGGAGACGGCAAGAGTGCTCACCGACGCCGCCATAAAGAACAAGGTCGACCCGCTCATAGGACTTAAAGAGAACGTAATAATCGGCAAGCTCATTCCCGCGGGCACGGGCGTAAAGGAATACAAAAATATGTCGCCCGTTATAAATCCCTCGTACGTTCCCGGCGACCGCCGCGACGACGACTGATCGGTGAGACATATGTGAAATCCGACGAGCCGCGCCGCTTAAAAAGCGCGCATATGTCGCATATGCATTGCAGAACATATGCGTTTGAAAGGCAGTCGGAACTGTAAAAACTCATAACGTATGCGGTTCGGCGCAGTCGCGCCGAACCGCATTTAACAAAGAAACAATGTAAAAAATTATCTGAAATTTGCTTGAAAACCCGCGGTAAAGCCCTCAAAAACATATGCAAAATCACGCATAAAGCAAGCGCAAAAAGGCGCGTATAATATGTGCAAAATCACGCATAAAGCAAGCGCAAAAAGGCGCGTATAATATGTGCAAAATCACGCATAAAATATGTGCGAAACGGCGCATAAAATATGTGCAAAACGGCGCATAAAATATGTGCAAAATCACGCATAAAAACCCGTCCGAAAAACGCTTTCGAAAATCGCTTGAATTTGCTGTTAAAAATCTCCCCGAAAACCCAAAAAGGTCAATATATATGCCGAATTTCGAACATTTAAGGTTAAAAGATCTGATCTGCAAATTCCGCCTTTCGGTGGAAAATATACTCTCCGTCCGCTCCCTTTCGGGAATGAAGGGCGCGGGCGAAAAACTGCAAAAAATTTACGACTTCCTCGTCCTCTCCGAAGAGCCTTTCGAAAGGCAGCAGGACGACCTTAACAGACTGTTCAAGTCTTTCAACTACGCGGCGGTCGTAGTCAACGGCGCGGTAGCCAAGGGCGGGCTGACCGCCG
>CANRDY010000008.1 GCA_947629515.1 uncultured Clostridia bacterium | reverse complement strand
CTTGTTCTCAAACGTCACGCTTGAAAGGTTATCGCAATCGGCGAACGCGCTGTATCCTATCGAAGTTACGCTGTCGGGGATAGTCACGCTTTCAAGACCTATGCAACAGTAGAACGCATAATCTTTTATTACCGTCACTCCCCGCAACATGTCGGCTGTAATTTCGTTTACGGGTTCGCCGTTAAGATAAAGTTCGCCGGCATATTCCAAAGGGTTGGAAAGGTCAAACTCGATATTGCACCAAGCCGTCAGATCGGTTATGTAAACTCCCATAAGACCCGAGCATAATTCGAACGCGAGCTTGCCTATCGAAGTTACGCTTGCGGGTATGGTTATGTTGTCAAGGTTTTCGCAATGACAGAACGTCTGACAGCCGATAGAAGTTATACCGTCGGGTATGGTTATTTCCGTTAGGTTCAGACAATCCTTGAACGCACCGTCGCATATAGAGGTAACGCCGTCGGGTATGGTTATACTTGTAAGGTCCAAGCAACTGTCGAACGCATTTTTGCCGATAGTTTTGAGTTTGCCGCCGTTGCCGAAATTTACGCTCGTAAGGCTTGTGCAGTTCATAAAAGCCGAATTGCCGACAGAAACTACGCCGTCGGGTATAGTTATTTCGGTAAGGCTTCTGCAACCCAAAAACGCAAGGTCTGCAATACCTCTCGTATCGTCTTTCAAAGTCACCGCGGTTACGCCGCCTCCGCAATCCACGACCCATTTATCGACATAGTCCGCTCCGTCCTGTGTTTGTATTAATTTAACGCAACCCAAAAATGCGTCATAGCCGACAGAGGTCACGCTGTCGGGTATCGTTACGCTTGTAAGGGTCGTGCAATTTTCGAACGCGCCGTCGCCGATAGCCGTTACGGGTTTTCCGTTTACTTTGGAAGCGATGATTATATCGGTTGAAGTTGCCGTACCTAAGCCCGTGCAAGTGTAAGTTTCGTTGCCGTCGTTCGGCTTGTATTCAAGCCCCGCGGTGGACTTTATTTCTTCAGTGTTTTCGTTTTGTGCGCCGTTGTCGCCCGCGTTATCGTTCGGGGCGGGGGCGCAAGCCGAGAGTGCGAAAGCGAGGCAAAGTGTTGCCGCAAGGGCGAGCAAAATTACCAAAAGCCGCTTTTTCATAAAGACGTCTCCTTTGTTCGGTAACTAAAATATACCATGACGGAAGAAAATTGTCAAGGAGTAACGGGAGACGGCGGGCGCGTTGCAACGCGCCCGCCGCACATTCTCCACAACAACTTTTTTGCGTTAGCAAAAAAATTTCACTTGCGGCGGAACGCCGCAAATTTCACTTGCACGCAGTGCAAATTTCACTTTTGCCGCAAGGCAAAAATTTCACCGCGGCGGCGCAGTATCTGCACCGCCGCAAACGCCTGTCGGTTCATACTTAATTTCAATCAATTCCCGCCGGAATCCTGCGAGGCGGCAAGCACCTCTATCGCGATCCTCAATATCAGCTTCAATATCTGCAACAGGTTGATGATAAAGTCGGTGATGTAAGTTAAAATGTAAACTCTGAACACCCTTTTTATTTTGTCATATTCGTCGTCGGTGAACAGCTCATACTTCTGCATTATTTCCAACGCCTCGCCGTTTGCCCTCTTTTCGACTTTTATAGTGTAAATGGTAAGCACGAACGACGCTATAAAGTACGCTATGCCGAGGATCGCGCACACAAGCGTGCCTACGCCCGAAAAGTTCCCGCCGATCATTAAAAGAGTTACCAGGTCGATTATTATCCCCACAATAACGATAGGAATAAACATGATAGGGCCGAATACGGCGATCTGCTTCAACCGCCAATATGACTTAACGCTTCCGCCCTTTTTGTCCTGAACGGCTATGCCCACCTTTTGCAGGGCAAGCCCCACCGAGGTTATGTTGTCCCTTTTAAGCGTCGAAGCGCGGAGATAGATAGTCTTCTTTTTGGGGTTGTAGTGATTGCTGTAAACGAGCGCGCGGAAAAACCCCGCCTTTTTGACTTCTATATCGTCGTATCCGAGTTTTTCGAGCATATGCCTTGCCGCCGTCTCGCCCGTAAAACCCGCCTCGGTCTTGCTCCTGTCGGTTACCCAATAGTTGAAGAAGATTATTATCCTCAGTATCCCCGCCACGACCGTTGCAACGCCGAGAAGTATCACCACCACGAAAAATGCTATTATGAGCGCGGTGGTCGCGGTCGTCGGTTCCGCGCCCGACGACTGCGCGAGAAGAATATTCATGTTCATATTTTTTACCTCCGTCGCCTTGATTATAACATACATATGAGCATTTTGCAATGATCTTTGAATAATAAACGCGTATTTTAAGGCAGAGCGCGATATAAAATAAAATTTTTATTGCAACAATATTCAACATATGGTATAATAATCGTATGAAACGGAAAAAGAGTTTTAAGGCGTGGGGAGCGATCGCGCTTTCTGTGCTGCTTCTTTTCGCCGTCTGCCTTTTCGGGTGCGCTCCGAACGGCGGCCCACCCGATACCGACCATTACACAAAAATGGGCGACGACGGCACGTGGGGAGTTTACCTCTATATGTGCGGTTCTAACCTCGAGACCAAATTCGGGGCGGCGGGGAAGAACCTTGACGAGATAATTTCCGAAGATATCCCCGACAACGTAAACTTTATAGTAGAAACGGGCGGCGCGGCAAAGTGGCGTTCGCACGGTATCGACTCTTCCGTCCTCACCCGCTTCAAAGCCCAAAAGGGAAACCTTACGACTTTGAGCACGCTCCCGCTCGACAACATGGGTTCCGAAGAGACCTTCGAAAGTTTTTTGACCTTCTGCGTTCGGAACTACCCCGCCTCCAGAATGTGCGTGATTTTGTGGGATCACGGCGGCGGAAGTTTAGAGGGCGTTGCCAACGACGAGAACTTCGGCTACGACGCGCTGACGCTCGACGAAATAAACAAGGCGTTCGCCTCCGTCAAAAAAATAATGACCGATAAGTTCGAAATGGTCGGCTTCGACGCCTGCCTTATGTCGAACTACGAAACCATCGACATGCTCTCCCCCTACGCCCGCTACGTCGTCGGTTCGGAGGAGATAGAACCCTCGGGCGGGTGGAATTACAACGCGCTAATCGGCGGTCTCACAAAAGAGGGTAACGGCGAAACTTTAGGCAAAGAGATCTGCGACGGGTATTTCCAAAAATGCGCCGACGACAACAAGCAGTCGACGGCTACTCTGGCGGTGACCGATACGGAAAAGTTTAAAACAGTTAAATCGGCGTTCGAGGATATGACTGCGGGAATGTTCCGATCGGTCGAAGAGGCGGCGGGAATACACGCCGTTGCGCAGGGCGCGAACGAGGCGCAGAAGTTCGGCGGCAACTCCGACTACGAGGGTTACAGCAACCTTGTCGATATGAAGGATTTTGCCGACAACGCCGTCGACGTGGGCGGTTCTTCACAGCTCTCCGCGGCGATAGGCGAAGCCGTAATTTACAACGTTTACGGAAAGTCGAAAAGCCGATCGGGCGGGGTCTCGTTCTTCTACCCCCTTCACTTTGACGGCGCGCAGTATGAAAAGTATTATAACGGTATTTGTCCGTCGGATAACTATAAAAAGTACCTGAACGCCGTGTACGGCTCTATTCCCGACGACCCGATAAAATTTATCGACTGCGGAAGCAAAGCCGACGACGGAGACAAAGCCGACGACGGTTCGTTCCGCATAAAACTCTCCGAAAGTTCCCGAAACTACATTCTTTCGGTCGATTTCGATCTGCTCGAAATTACGTATTCGGACGACGGGCAGAGCGACGGGCAGGGCGCGTCGAACTTTACGCTGTGCCACCTCGGGCGGGACAACGACAGACTGAGCGACCAAGCCGAGCTGACGTACACCAGCAATTTCAGGGGGATATGGCTGACTTTGAACGGCTGTAAGCTGTACGTAACGCCCGTCGAGGACACCGAGGAACACATAATTTTTACCGCGCCCATAAGGCTGAACGGCGCGGTTACCAACCTGAAATTCGAATTTATTTGGGATGACGGTTACAGCGGCGGGGGGTATTATAAAATACTCGGCGCGTGGGAAGGAATCGACGAATTTACGGGAATGTCGAACAAGGAAATAAAATCGATTTCGCCCGACGACAGGATAGAGGTCATTTACCCCTCCTGTCAATACACGATGCAACCCGACGGGACCGTGAAAGGTTCCAAAGAGGAAATGCTCGAAGAGCTTGTGCCCAAGGGCGAGGACGGCTATAAGATAAGCGAAGAGCCTTTGGGCGAAAGCGGCGCGCCCAAGGAGAACCGCGCGTATATATATCAGTTTGTCGTGACGGATATCTTCGGCAACGAACACTACTCGGACGCGGCGGTGTTCTTCATGAATTATTCCTACGACGAGCTGAAAGCCAACCCCATGCCCGACGGCGAGAGCGCGGGCTACATATACGGCATTTACGGAATGTCCGACAAATCGATTTTGTGAGGATGATTTTCCCCTCTTTCTTTACCCTTTTCAAGGGTCGGGAAAGAGGGGAGTGAAATTTGCGGCGTGTCGCCGCGGACGGGTGTCTTAATAACATTGAGCTAAAACAGAGTGTAAGCTGTTCAACGCGAGGCGGCGGGCGCATATGTGCGCCCGCCGCTTTCTAAATAATATCGGTGTATATTATGGCACTGTCATTTCGAGCGATATGACAGTGCCATAATAAGCTCCGTTCATATTTAAAAAGTAAGAACGAAGTAAATTGCAATTACGAAGTGAGAAAGTTCGAAGAAGCAAGTTATGCAAGGAAAGCGAGGAAAACCCGAAGGAGTTTACAATGAAGTAAATGACCGAGGGTTGCCGCAGCTTGACACAGCAGAACGTAGCTTATTCGAGCTTTTCGGCAGCTGTACGAAGTTAGAAACTTCGGAGATGCGAGCAGAACGAGGAGCGCGAGCAGTTTGCGAGGGAGCGTACAATGAAGTACGTGACCGAGCAAAAGCGGAGCGCGACAATGTTATGCGACGCATATACGAAGTTTAACGGCAGCATTAATTTACGTCGGTTTTGAACACAAACTGCTCCCTGTCCTCCGGGAAAATAGGTCCGTCGATGACGGGCAGGTTCAAAGGCGCGATGAACGCGCTCGAAGTGAGGTTCGTGACCGCCGCGCGAAGATAGGGATAGAGTATGCGCGTTGCCTCAACGACAAAGGGGCGTTCCTCTTCGGCGGAAAGTTCGGTCCCGAAAATCCCCACAAGCGTGACGAAAATATCGAAGGGCTTGGGCTCTTCCTCGGTGCTCTCAACCTTTACCGAAAGCGAAACGAACAAAATGTCGTCCCCCGCCGCCGACTTGCGCACCTGCCTTGCAAACTGCGGCTTTATGTCGAGCTTGGCGTCGGGCGCGAGGCGAACGCGGTTGAGTTTGAACGTCAGTTCCTCCGCGGTTATTCCTTTAAGATCGAATTTCATATATTTCTCCTTTTTTTGTATCTTTATTTATTATAACCTTTCGGGGCGCGTTTGTCAACGCCAGGCGGGAATTTCCCCCGCCCCGTCCCTTTATTTATCCGCGCCGTTATTTATTTTACACCCTTTTACGAAATATTCCCCCGATTTGTCGTAAAAATACCCTCAAAAATATGGACAAAACGGACAAAATGTGATAAAATTATGATATGAACCGACTTGTGTTTGCCGAAAGGCGATATTTCGACGAAGAGGTTTTTGGAAGGTTCACCGAGATCTTCATAGCCGAAGGCGAGTGCGAGGTAATATATGCCGAAAAAAGGCAGAGCTTTTGCTCGGGGTTTATATCCTTTCCGCCGAATATAAGGCACGCCATAAAGGGCGAGGGGATATGTATAAGGCTCGAACAGGCGCTTTTGCCGTACAAAGAAGCGCGCCTTTTCCCGGAAAACCCGGAGCTGAAAGAGGCGGCAAGGCAGGCGGCGGCGGGCTTTATAAAGGCGGGCGAGAGGCTCAAACGCGCATACGGCGAGCTTATCGCGTGCTACGCCGCAGAGGCTTCGGGCGGGGAATATTCGCCCGTGACGGCGCAGATAATCGCCACCATCGAAAAGGGGATATCCGACCCCGCGTTCTCCCTTCGGGACGCCCTCAAACGCATGCCGCTGAACTACGACTACGTGCGCAAGCTGTTCAAAAAGGAGACGGGCTGTACCCCGCGGGAATACCTTTTGGACGAGAGAATGAAACTCGCCCTCGCGCTTATAGGGAGCGGCGTTCAGAACCAATACAGCAACTACTCGGTATCGCAGATCGCCGAGGCGTGCGGCTACCCCGAACCCCTCTACTTTACGCGGGTGTTCACGGCGTATTACGGCAAGCCGCCCTCGGAGTTTATGAAATTCAGGCGTTCGGGCGAAAAGGGCGCGAACGTGTAAAAGAGCGGTCGAACCGCGTTCATTCCCCATAAAACCGCCATAAAAATTGCGGGCGGCGGGAGGCAATTAAGTTACAAAAGAGGAGAAAACATGAAAACAATCGTACTTATGAATCCCCTTGCGGGGAGCGGTCTTAACGACGAGATGAAACAGAGGATCGAAAAGCACTTCGGCGAAGCCTCTTTCGAGGACGTTACGGCGATCGTCGACCTTAAACAATTTGTCGAAGATTTGGGCGAGGACGCGGATATAGTGCTTGCGGGCGGCGACGGCACGCTCAACAGATTTGTCAACGCCGTAAACTGCGACGAGCTTAAAAACAGGCTGTACCTCTTCCCCTCGGGGAGCGGCAACGATTTCAGGCACGACGTCGACAGATACCAGCCCAAAGCCCCCGACCCCGAAAAGAACGCCGAAAATTTACCCATTCTCGTAAACGACTACGTGAAGAACCTGCCCACGGTGACCGTAAACGGCAAGACCTATAAATTTGTAAACGGCGTGGGCTACGGCATCGACGGCTACTGCTGCGAAGTGGGCGACGCCTTAAAGGCAAAGGGCAAAAAGGTCAACTACACCTCGATAGCCATAAAGGGGCTTTTGTTCCACTTTAAGCCGAGGTTCGCCGAGGTCATCTGCGACGGCAAGACCTACAACTTCAAAAAGGTGTGGATAGCCCCCACCATGAACGGCTCGTTCTACGGCGGCGGAATGATGCCCACGCCCGACCAAAAGCGCGGGAGCGGCAGTCTGAGCTGCTGCGTTATGTACGGCAAGGGCAAGCTGAAAACGCTGATGCTCTTCCCCAAGATCTTCAAGGGCGAACACGTAAAGAACAAAAAAGCCGTGCAGATAATATCGGGCAAGGAGATCTGCGTGCGCTTCTCCTCACCCTGCGCGCTGCAGATAGACGGCGAGACCATTCTGAACGTCACCGAATATACGGCTAAGGCGTAAGGTTTTGACCGAAAATCGTGACCCCGTAATTTGATTTGTGCGGTTTTGCGTTTTTAGGTTTTGCAACCGTGAGTTAGTACTTATTCAGATCGGTTCATACTTATTTTGATTATGAGGAACGCCCGCCGCGGCTTTTGCCGCGGCGGGCTTCTCATATCCCTCGAAATGACAGTGCCTTAATGCACTCCGATATTATTTAAAAATGCAATTACGAAGTGAGAAACTTCGGAGATGCGAGCAGAACGAGGCGCGCGCGGATCGCCCGCAGGGAGCTTACAATGACGTAAGTGACCAAGGGCAATCCGCGCGCAACAAAGTTATGCGACGCATATACGAAGTTTAACGGGAGTAAATACAAATTCCGCTATTTATTATATGGCTTTGACCTCGGTGTACGCCATTACGAACGGTCCCGCGCCCTTTGCGTCGTTCTCGACGACGGGTTCGGAGATATAGTACTCGTAAGAGCCGTCGCGGCGGCGGTTGGTTTCGGGTCCCAAGCCCGCAACAAGGCATATGCCGCCCAGGTTGAGCTTGCCGTCGCGCTCGGTGAGATATTTGGCGCAGATGCCGTCGAACACCTCTTTGCCGAGTGCGGAGAATCTTGCGTCTATTATCCCCAGCCTTGCGCCTTTGAGCATGGCGTAGGAGATCATAGCCGAACCCGAAGTTTCGAGGTAATTGCCCTTCTCCCCTCCGCGGTCGGGCACCTGCCAGAACATCTTGCCCTCGGGATCGACGTACCGTTCAAGCCCTTCTATGGTCTCTTTGAAGATGGCGACAAGTTCCTCTTTGCACTCCTTTCCGCCTTTAAGGCTCTCGTCTATGTAGCTTATCGCGTCGACCAGCCCCACGGTGTACCAACCCACCGAGCGCAACCAGAACGACTTTGAAAGCCCCGTCTGCTTGTCCGCCCAGAACGCCTTTTTGGAGTAGTCCCAACCGTGATAGTAGAGCCTCTTCTGCTTGTCGTACATGTTTTCGTAGACGCCGCGGAACTGGCGGGCTATGTCGGGGTAATTTTTGCCGCCGTTGAACTCGGTCTCGTAGCGGGTGTAGAACACCTGCGCCATGTAAAGACCGTCGAGCCACACCTGATCGGGGTAGATGAGCTTGTGCCAAAAATTGCCCGTGCCCGTGCGCGGCTGGTTTTCTATCTGTCTGTGTAAAAGTTCTATGCCCTTTTTGTACTTCTCCTTGCCCGTCTCGCGGTAGAGGTCGAAGAGTATCCGTCCCTCGTTGAGGTTGTCGAGGTTGTAGGTCTCAAGCTCGTAGCCCCGTATGGTTCCGTCCTCAAAGACATAGTAATCGACGAAGTTGTCGATAAATTCAAGCAGTTTTCTCTCGCCCGTACGGCGGTATTCGGTGTACATCGAGGTCATTATGCAGCCGTCGATGTAATTCCACGCGGGCTTTTTGCCCTGCTTTATGCTCTCGATGTTCCACACCGGAAGATCGGGCGTGGTGTCGTCGATGAGCCGCTGTACGTATCTGTCGATGAGAGAGTAGTCCATTTCTGTCTCCTTTTACTTTTACATTGATTTGATTTTCGGTTTGCCGATTTTTTGTGCTAAAACGGCGTGCGATCGCTTTTAATTGAGAACGGCTTGTGCGGTGCGATCGCGTTTGCCCCGACAACGATTGCGGCGTGCGATCCTTCACCTTAAAAACCGCTTAACTTTCGGTGACTTTCGCGCAGTTGTGCTTTATTATCTTTTCGCCCTCGACGCCCTCGAACGTGACGTTTTTGAGGTTGAGGCACTCTACATTGTCGACGTACAGCCCCGCCTTGCAGTATTCGCGCACGTATTCGAGCATTGCGGGACGCGAGGGCTTTGCGTCGGGCTTGAACGAGAAGCTGACGTTTTCTATCGTAACTTCCTTTATGGGGCGTTCGACAAGACCGTCGAAGTAGCCCGCCATGCACTCGCAGTTGACGCACTCGATATCGCGAAAGAGGAATTTACCCAAATAGGGCGTGCCCTCGTCGACGGGGGTCGAAGGATCGCGCGACCACACCTTTTCGGTATGACCGTCGGGATCGCAGAAATAGTACATGTTGATGACGAGCGGGGTCATTACGTTGTCCATCTTTATGTTTTCGAACACAACGCCGTCGATTATGCCGTCTTTGCCCCTGCCGCGGCGGGACTTTATCCTAAGCCCCCTGTCGGTGTGTTTGAACACGCATTGACAAACGGTGAGGTTACGCACGCCGCCGCTCATCTCCGAGCCGAGCACTATCGCGCCGTGACCGTCCTGAAAGAGGTTGTTGCGCAAGGTGTGACGGTTTGCGGGGGTTTTGTAAGTTCTTCCCATATACAGCTTGCCGCTCTTGATGGCGCAGCAGTCGTCGCCCACGCTGAACACGCAGCCCACTATGTCTACCTTGTCGCAACTTTCGGGATCGAGCCCGTCGGTATTGGGACCCGTGTAGGGGTTCTGTATCCTCAGGTCGTAAAAGGCGAGGTTCTTCGAAAAGAAGGGGTGAAGGTTCCACGAAGCCGAGTTTTTGCAGGTCACGCCGTGGAACGAGACGTTCTGGCATTTATTCAGAAAAACAAGGCGCGGACGGGCGACCTTTCTGCCCTTGGGCGTTGCCCACCACGTGGACTTGTCGGCGTTGCCGTTGATCGCGCCCTCGCCCACTATTCTTATGTTGCTCTGCCTGTACGCCGAGACGAACGACTGATGGCAGTCGAAGGGTTCGCCCTCCCACGTCGCAAGCACTTCCTCTTTGCCGTTTATGTATGTGCGCGCGGGGACGTAGGGGTAATTTTCTTCCTTTATGTCGCCCAACAGCTCGGCGTCTTTTTTTATTTCCAACGTTATATCGCTTTTGAGAACTATGGGGCGCACGAGGAAACTTCCGCCACTTAACAACACTCTGCCGCCCTTGGGACAGCTGTCGATCGCCATTTGCACGAAGTAGGTGTCGTCAGAAACGCCGTCGCCCTTGGCTCCCAACGCCTTGACGTCGATGACCGCCGTCTCGGCAAGGGTGCGGAAAACGACCGTAGTATGATCGGCCGTGGTGGTAACGGTATACTCCGTGTCCGGTTCAAGATCGAAAAGGGAAAACACGTTGGCGTCGCGTTCGCCCCCGACCGGCTGACCGTTCAGAAAGACCTTGTACTTTCTCGGACTGTAATAGGGGTTTTTATTGCGGAACTCGAAACACGCCGACACGGCGGATACGTAAAGCCGCTTAAACATTGACTGCGCCCTCCTTCTTTTTGTTTTTTTGACGGCGTACAAGCGCGACTATGCCGTCTTTTATGCCGATGAACGCCATGTCCACTATCACCGTGAACGTGCCGAAGAGCAGTGGCTCTACGCCCACGTGGATGAGTTGCTCGGTGCCGTTTGCGACATTGATCATCGTATTTAAGCCAAAGTACAATTGACTGACGATGTAGATCACCAAAAGATAATAAAGTATGTTTGCAAAGAGCGTCCAGAACGCCTTGAACGGGAAGGGAAACATGATGTATGGATCGTACTCCCGCTCGTCGGACTGCATATAGTTGAACGCGGGATTGACCATTATGTCGACTATCAACCCCAACACCACGCCGACTATCACAACGAGGTCGAGGGGGTCCCTTATCGAAAGCCCCCACATTATAAAATAGCAGACCACGCCCGCGAACCACCACTTGACGAAAATCGCCTTTATCCATGTGGGAATGGCAGAAAGTTTGTCGCGGCTGTAAGGGTTGAACTTGCGCTGTTTGCCCCTGCGGGTGACGTTCTTGGGATCGTCTACGCCCATGTTGGCGTTCATCTCGTAGTTTACTTCTGTCTCGGGCTGGTCGCCTCCGTCCTTTAAGGCGGCGACAAGCTCGTCCACTTTGTCGATTTTAAGATCGTAGTAGTCCTCGATCGTGGTCTCTTTGAATTGCTTTTTCTTCTTTGACATTGCGCGTCCTCTTAAAAAATAGCCGACAAATTTAATTTGCCGGCTATAGCTTGTTAAACAGATTTACACTCAGTCGTCTTCGCTGGTATCGATCGCCTCTTTCATTTCGGTCGATTCGATCTCTTTTCTCGTGTTGATCTTGTTGATAAGTTTGCTGTACAGAGGCAATGTTGCCAACAGTACGGCGCTTATACCGATGAGCACGATATGAACGATCGAAAGGGTAAGCGACTCCTGCATGAACGGGTTGGTGTTGAGCATGTCGGCGTTAACGTGTCCGGCAATGTAGTCATTGACCTGAATGTAATAAATTACGTCGCACACGATTATTACCGCCATAAACGCAAACAGCAATCCGATGAATACCTTATTTGCCGGCTTACGCTTGGGAAACGCGTTCAAGAAGAGCGCGAGGATAAGTATCGAAAGCAGTGTGTTGATGAACACGACCAACCCCGCCCATTCAACCGCGTTTATCTTGGTAAGCGTACGCGAGAAAGTGAACAGCCATATGAGCCAAAGGAAAGATACTATAACCTGCCATACGAGAGGTATGCGCTGGGGTGCGCGTTTGAGCGAAACTATCTGCTTGCGGAACCACTCCTTGCACTTTGCGCCGAAGCCCTCCTTTTTGGGAGCTTCGCCGCCCTCGGGCTGAGCCGATTGGTTTTCGGGTTGGGTCTCGGGCTGAACGGAAGTTTCTTCAACTACTGCGTTTTCATTTTCTGCCATAATTTCCCTCCTTACAGTATCGCCTTACCGTATTCAACGACGTTGCCTTTCTCGTCGAGCACGGGCTTTTCGAAGAAGTGCATCATCTCGGGGTCGAAACCTATAGTGATAACGTCGCCGTTCTTGTAGTTACACCACTCGGCGAATTTGCACACTATGGTCTTAACGCCCTCAACCTTGCCGTGAACAAGGGTGTTCATGCCGAGATTTTCGTTATTGGTTACATTAAGTTTTATATGCCCGTCGCGCGTGACGTTCTCGGGACGTGCGCCTAAAATGACCTCTTTGCCCTCGTAATCGGCAAGCGCGGACTTCTGCGCCGCCGTCAAAGGATAGGTGAACAGGTCGCACTTGAACTCGCCGTCCTCTATCTTGCCCTCAAACATATTCATGGGGGGAAGCCCTATGAACGTCGCAACGAAGGTGTTGGCGGGGTGTTCGTATAAGTCGATGGGCTTGCCTATCTGCTGAACGTGTCCCATGGACATGCACACGATCCTGTCGGCGAGGGTCAACGCCTCGGTCTGGTCGTGGGTGACGTACATCATCGTCGCGTTGAGCTTTTTGTGGAGAAGAAGTATCTCGCGCCTCATCGAACCGCGGAGCTTTGCGTCGAGGTTGGAAAGGGGTTCGTCGAAGAGGAACACCTTGGGGTTACGCACTATCGCGCGCCCCATGGCAACACGCTGACGTTGACCGCCCGACAGCTGACGGGGCTTTTTGTTGAGCTGAGTCTTAAGGTCGAGGATCTCCGCCGCCGCCATTACCTTTCTGTGAATGATGTCCTTGCGCTCCTTGCGAAGAGTGAGCGAGAACGCCATGTTTTCGTAAATGGTCATGTGCCCGTAGAGCGCGTAGTTCTGGAAAACCATCGCTATGTCTCTGTCTTTGGGGGGCATACGCGTGCAGTCCTTGCCGTCGATAATGAGCGTTCCCGCCGAAATATCTTCAAGTCCCGCAACCATGCGAAGGGTGGTCGACTTGCCGCAACCCGAAGGTCCTACAAGCACTATAAATTCGCCGTCTGCGATGTCGAGGTTGAAGTCGTAAACCGCCTGAACCCCGCCGTCGTATATTTTATCAAGATGCTGAATGTTAACTTCGGGCATTATTGCACCTCCTCGTCGGCGTTATTTGCCGAAGCGTCCGACGGGGTTTCCGCCTTTTCTGCGGGCGCGGCGGCTGTATCGGCGATCTCTGCGGCAATGTCGTCGGAAGCCTCTTTGGTGACCTCTTCGGAAGCATCGCCCGCTTCCTGCGCCTCTTCCTGCGCCTCTGAAGCAGCCTTTGCGTCTTCCTCGTCGAGCTGTTTAAGCGTTTCGTCGATGGAGATCTCGCCCGAATCGATTTGTTTTTGGAATTTCTCGAGCTGAACCGCGCGCAGGTAGCCTATAACGGCTGCCGCAACAAAGCAAGCGGCGGAAGCGATGAGATATATCAATAATATCGTAAACTCAAGCTCGCTCGTGGTGGGGTTGAGCCAGAAGTAGTTGACAGTCAACAGATTGTTCTTCAACCCGTAAAGGGGATAGCCGAAAATTCTGAATATCTGGAACGCGGCAAGCACGATGAGCACTATGCCGAACTTCTTGTTATAGCCCTTAACGCCCTCGGACGAGAGGAAGCCTACGAGAAGAACCAACAGATTTAATATGACCGAAAAGCCCATTTCCATTTGCGCGAACCGCGTTGAAGTTTCGCCGTCGCTGAAAGTGGAAGCCTTGATACCGTACAAAAGCATAAGGTAAAGGCAGTTGAAAACGATACCCAAAAGGGCTAAATTTGCCGCAAGTTTGTTTGTTTTATAGCGGAAAATATCGCTTTGAATGACTTTTTGTTCAGGAGTTTTTTGCGTCATGTTATGCAACCTCCTTTGCGACGCCCTGTTCGAGCAGAGCCTTTTCGCCTTGCATAAGTTTTACCTTCCATACGAGGTTAAGCACCCACGCGGCAAGATCTACGATAACGATAGCCAAAACGGCATAGCCGATAATGAACATCGTAACCTCTTCGCCGGGCAATTTAGCCGTGGTATCGCCGCGTTTCTGCATAGCTTCGATAAGCTCGCGGAAAGATTCCCAGTCGACGCCTTCGAACTCGGCAAGCGTTGTTGAAAGTCCCACTATTCCGTAGATGACAACAACGAGTCCCGCCGCCAAAAGCACGCCTATCGCCACGTAGTTGGTTATGTAATATTTACGCCTTGTATTGGAAGCCATAAGGTAATTGAGCACTACCGAAAGAAGGAATACTATGCCTATTACCAGAAAAACCCCGACGAACGTCTGACCGGCGTTTATAAAGCCCGTGACTATGCCAGTATAACTTGCATATCTGCCGCCGGCAAGTTTGCTGTCCTGATAGTTGAGCATATCGGAAAGATTGCCGGTAAAAAATATCAACGCGAATACTATGGGAAGTACCGACACTATCAAAGTGACGAGCGTCAATATCTTCTGAAATTTCATCTGAGATTTCATATCAAAATTCCCCGTTTAAGTTTTATCGGCCGCCCGCCCGGGAGCGGGCGGCCGATCAGCCTTGTTTGTTACGTTACTTCAAAGAGTTTGCTATTAAACTACATGGTAGAGCTGATTGAGCATGTACCAGCCGTCTTCCATTATCCTGAAACGAACGTCCATACCCTTGGTCGTGATGTAGCTTACTACCTCGGCGCCGGTCGCGTGGATCGTAGGATAACCGGAGTTGTTATCGGAGTAGTGACGACTTGTGTTGCCGAGACCGTAGAACATGATATCAACAAATATGTTGGTTATAGGAGCTTTCGACTCGGTACGGAAGAGCGTTCCGGAGAGTTCGGACTGCGTGTCGCCCGACCATGTATCCTGGTCAGCCTTGGACATGGGAAGCGCGGTGGGAGCGATGAGATACCAGGTGCTCTGGCTTGCCGATTCCAAAACGGGAACGACGTGCTTGATAACGCCCGCCTTGATAGCCGCGCCGACTATCTTGGAGCCGTTCAACGCCGCCTTTGCGGTAGCCTGATACTCGTAGCCCTGATCCTTGTTACCTACGGGAAGGGTCGAGCCGATATACTCACGCGCGTAGTCGGTGTAGTTACCTGCGTCGCCTCTCTTGGTGCCGCCCGCGCCCTGCGTGTAGCCGTTTACTTCGTTACCTTCGTAGAAGTTCTTGTTGTTGGTGGTAACTTCGGGGATGCGCTTGGTGTACGAAGTGGTGTATTCGAGACCGTTGTAAACCTTGCCGTCATAGATGAAGTATTTGTCCATGTACTCGGACTTCATCTTGTACTGCGCGGGAGCGTAGTTGGTAGCCGCTACATATACGTCCGCAACGTCGGCGGGAGTTTTGTCGGCTACGACGTCGCCCTTCCACCAGCCGTCCTGAGCGTCCTTGCTCGACGAAGGGAATGCGTAAGTCATGAGGAGCTGTCCGTCGTTGGAGAACAGATAGTCGATGAACGCAAGCACTGCGGAGAGCTTGTTGGCGTCGCCCCTTACTGCGTCGGCGAATACGGCAAATCCGGTATTCTTGGTGGAACGCCAGCTTTCGGTGAACCTCATTATATCGGTGCGGTTGCCGTCACCGTCAACGTCCCAAGTGGATACGGGAGTAACCACGGGAGCGAAATCCCAGCTCTCGTTCTTGCCCGTAACGCCTACTTTGCCCTGTATCTGACCTGCGGTCTGAGTCTGCGTATAGTCGTGCATGGAGAACGCAACGGGACCCACGTCGGACGCGCTCGAAGCATAGGACGTGGTGCCCTTTCTCGAGGTGTCGCCTATATAGAGGAGGCCTTCCTTAGCCATAGCGTTCATATTGTTGAGCAATTCAAAGGTCTTCGCGTCGAGACGAGCGTCCTTTATTTCGCCATTGGCGTCGATATAGGTATTTTCAAATCTGGATTCGAGACCGCGGATACCGTAAAGCTCGCCTGCGAGAGCGGTCAGATCCGAACGCCTCTGGTTGGTAGCTTCACGACCCATTACGCCATAGAGAGCCAAAGAAGTGTTGCCCGAGATCTCGGCTTCGAAAGCAGCCTTGGAGGCAACTACGGTACGCATCATAGCTACGTACAGGTCGACGTCCCATGCGGCGTTTACGCCGTTGAATACATCGGAACGCTTGGTGTAGAACTTGGTGCCGTCCGTCTTTTGATAAGCTACGTCGATGTAAGCCTGAAGAACTTTTGCAAGCTGCTGTCCGGTTACCGCGCCCGCCTTATCGTGGATCATGTTGTTCATTATGTCGACGATGTTGCCCGATTCGGTTTGAACGGTAACGCCATCGAGAGCTACTGCCTTGTAAAGGGCGCTGGTGGCGTCTGCGAGCTGACCCTTAACGGCGTCGTAGTTTACAACAACCGTGGTTACGGTGCCGTCTGCCTGAGCCGCGTCTACCGACCACTTGCCCGTAGTACCCATATAGGGTTTAACAGCCGTGTCGTTGGTGACGACGGTGTTGGGTTTGTTTGCGCTGGAAGCCGCGAAAGTGCTGGTTGCAGCCGTCGCCTCGGTATCGAGGAGAAGCCTTACCCAGTCCTTTCTTACCAGCTCGTACTTTTCGATATCGTTCATACCGTCGAAGTAAGGAGCGGCGTACATATCGCCCGTGGTGCCGTCTGCGGCAAGCGAGAGATAAGATACGGGGTTATCTTCGAGGAACTTAGCGTAGTTGGGCATGTACGACAGATAGTTCGAAAGATTCAAAAGGTCGCTCGAATAGGTAACTATCGCCGAAAGACCTGCGGTAACTACGTCGTACTGCGCAGTAGTATGCTGATCATGAGGGGTCTTGAGCTGATCGGTACCGCCGAGACGTTGGTACTTATCAACGAAAGTAACCTTTAACTTTCTGCCCATCTCAGCCCAGGCGGGTTTGAGGTCGCCCTGCGAGTACTGCTTGCCGTCGGGAAGGGTTACGGTACCGGAAATTTCGGCGGTGCCGAACGCGATCGACTGTCTGCCGTCGTTCGAACCGTTACCGACGTTCATGTTGAGAGTGGTGCCCTCGGTATAGGTGAGCTTGCCGTTTTCGTCGGTCTGGGGAGTCAAGTCGGCGTCAAGCTCTTTCTGCTCGGTGTTGGGACCGGAGGGTCTGTGCGCTTCCTTGGGAGCGCACGCCGCAAGGGACGCCACCATCGTACCTGCCATTACGGTAGCTACTACCGCTGTGGCAATTTTTTTGTACTTGTTCATATTTTTCTCCTTAAAAAATTTTTGAATTTATGCCAATACGCGCTTTTGCGCATACCTTGCCGGGTTAAAAGTTACGATACCTCTTATTATTCCTTTACGCCGCCCATGTTTACGCCCTTTGCAAAGTACTTTTGAATGAAGGGGTAAATCGCAAGTATGGGAATTACGGCGCAGATGACCATTGCGTATACTACCGACATATCCGAAACTACATTTACGTCGTAGCCCAACGGAGCGTAAGAAGCCCAGTCGTCGCCGTCGACAGGCATCTTAACAAGGTAAGTATGCTTATCGATGAAGTCCCTTATGTAAACCTGCACGGGCCAGCTGTACGACTGGTTGGTCATCATCTTCTGCGCCCAGAAGTAGCCGTTCCAGCGCGAGATTCCGAAGAAGAGCGCGACGGTGGCGATCGTAGCCTTGCTCATGGGGATATATACTTTGGTAAGTATCTGAAGCTCGGTAGCTCCGTCGATCCTCGCCGCTTCCTCTATTTCGGAGGGAACGCCCTCGAACGCGTTACGAAGAAGTATTACGTTGGTCGCGTTCATACCCATGGCGATTATGATGAGCCATTTCTGGTCGATATTTGCGTATTCGGTGCCCGCAAGTCCCGCAAGGATGTCGCCCGTGGTCTGATAGTTGAGGAACTGGGGAACTATACCTGCGGAGAACCACATTGTGAACACAAGGAAGAAGTTGAAGCCCTTTCTGCCGAGCAACCTCTTTTTGGAGAGGGCGTACGCACCCATGATGGTGTAGATCATACACCATATAGTGCCTATGAACGCCATAAACAGAGTGTTCGCATAGGATATCCAGAACTCGTTACGGGTGAACACATAGCGGTATGCGTCTGCCTGAAAGCCCACGGGCCAAAGGACTACCTTGCCTCCGTCGACGTTGGGCGTCGTCGAAAACGACGAACCTACCGCATACAAGAAGGGATATACGCACATGAGCGCGAAAGCTATCAGGAGTACATAGGCGACTATCTTGAAGATCAGCTCGCTGACTTCCATTTTTCTTTTCATAGCACTTTCCTCCTCCCCTTAGTAAAGCGATACGTTCGAAGCCTTTTTGGCTACCGCGTTCGCGCCTATTACGAGTATCATACCTATAAGGTTATTGACCATTTCCGCGGCTATACCGAGAGTGGTTCCGCCGCCGCCTTCCTGCCAGCGGTTCGAAAGGGTGGCAACTATATCTGCCGCCTCGTAGTTGGAGCTGCTCTCCATTAAGTAAACCTTTTCGAAGCCTACGGAAAGGAGCGAGCCTATCTTCATGATAAGCATTATTACAACGGTGGAAAGTATGCTGGGTATTACAACGTAGCGCATCTGCGCCATCTTGCCCGCGCCGTCGATCTGCGCCGCCTCGTACGAGGTGGGGGATACGGCTATTACCGCCGCAAAGAACACTATCGAGTCGTAGCCGCCGTGTTCCCAAATACCCGTTACCTGATAGATCGCACGGAAGTAACGCGTGGAGAATACAAGACCTTTCGAGGTATTCGCAACCGTTGCGTCGAGTTCTGCGGAGGGCGAGATCATCATAAGGAACTTAGAGATGATGCCGACCGATTCAAGCGAGGTATCGCCTTCGCGAGGTCCGCGGAAGAGGACGATCGCCAAGGTGGTTATGATAACCGTCGACATGAACTTGGGCAGATATACGCACACCTGCAATATCGAGCGGGTTATGTTCGACTTTACCTCGTTGAAGAACAGGGCGAGTATGATGGGGAACGGGAACCCGAACAACAGTCCGTAGAACGCAATGATGAACGTGTTGCGGAACGCCTGCCAGAACCAAAAGCTCTGCGAACCGAAGAAAAGCGCTTGGAAATTCGTAAGACCGAACCACTGCTGATCTTCGACAAGGAGCGCCGAGTTGGGATCCTTGAACGCCGCCAAAAGTTCCGTCATGGGCATGTAACGCCACAACAGGTAGACCAACAGCATCGGCACGAGCATTAAGTACAAACGCCAGTCCTTCAGGATCGTAAGTCCCGTGGTCTTCCATCTGTTCCTCTCAGTTTCGTCCCTTACCTGCTGCTCGGCAGACATGGAATAAGTCCCCGTCGCCTCGTCGTAGATAAGGAAGTCGTCACATTTGAGTTTGAACATTGAAACTTTCCTCCATATCACTTAAATAGTTAAGTAATTATTTGTAATGCGGTGCGGTAACTCTTTTCCGAATTTTCCGCCTGCCTTGCGGCAGTTCCGCTTTTTACCATATTAATATATACGCGTGCGGGCGGGTGTGCGCGGGAGCGGCGAACCGCTTTGCGGCGAACCGCGATTTGTTGCCGCGTTTTGTTTTGACCTTGTCCGCCCGTGGGAAGTTACCGCTTTAACGGTTCCCCCTACTCCAACTCGTCGTCTTTCTTTTTGAGGGCTTTAAGGAGATCCTCGTCGATCTCTACGGGGGTTTCGCCGAATTCGTCGACACGCATCCGCTCTTTCCGCTCGTCGTCGAGCCGCTTTAAGTACGCCCGCTGGTCCTCGAACATGCCGTCGAGCCGCCTCATTACCAGAATTACCGCCAACGCCGCCGCAAGACTCATTAAGCCCGTGTAGCCCATTCCGAAGTTCGCCGCCAGTGCGCCCGCGAACGCCGTCAGCCCGCATATGCTTTCAACCGCCGAAATCACGAGGTTCATTATCCCCCATGCCAAAACAACAAACGGCGCAGAAAAGTACCACTTTTCCGCAATTTTGCGCTTGATTATGAACTTTAAGGGTATCAAAAGCAGTGCGACGCTTGCATAACCTGTGATATAACTGAGGTACATCGCCCATGATGCGGGAAACCGCAACGCCACGAACAGCGTTCCGTCGAGGACGGCAAACAGCACGCACGGCCAGCCCCAACGCATCATCACGAGCAGAACCAGGGGAACGGTCAAGGTGAAAGTGAAAGTCGCGCTTGCCCCGAATGCGTTTAACGCGTAGTACGACAGCAGGTCGAACGCAACGAGTATCAGGGCGAAGAGAAATAAATCGGTAAGCCTGTACTGCTGTATGGAAATTAATCTTGAACCGTTTTTTCGCATTTATTGTTTAATCGGACAATTTTTGTGCCCGCAGAATGTTACATTCTTACACTTAGCTTAATCATTATAACATAGGCTTTTTCAAAAATCAATACTTTTTTTATTGTTTCACGAAAAAAAATGTGCTATAATTGAGTTAATTCAAAGGAGATTTTTTATGGAAGAGTTGCATTTGGGTCCGTCGGACGATTTACAGAACATATTGAATTGTTTGAACCGCCCCGCCACCATATACTTGAAGGGGGGCGTTTACCCCATAAAATCGGTAATCAAACAGAGCGAGGTGACCCTTGTGGGCGAGGGGCGTGAAACAACGATTTTGACGGGCGGAGACTACGCCCGCAAGATACACGCGGACGGCAGGGAATACAACACCTTCCGCACTTACACCCTGTGCGTCGCCGCCCCGCACGTGAAACTTGAGAACCTGACCGTCGAGAACTCTACCCCCGATCCCAAAACCATGGGGCAGTGCGTTGCGCTGTCGGTAAACGCGGGGGAATTTTCGGCGAGGAACGTAAAACTTTCGTCAACGCAGGATACCCTCTTCCTCTCCCCCTTCCCCGACGATCTCGTCACGCGGTACAGGGGGTTCATACCCGAAAACGAGCTTTACGCCGAGGGCACTTTGGCGCAGGTATTCGAGGACTGCGAGATCTGCGGCACGGTCGACTTCATATTCGGTTGCGGCGAGGGGTATTTTAAGAATTGCCGGCTCGTCTCGCTTTCCGACGGCAGGGAATACGGGTACGTTGCCGCACCCGCACATTCGTTGAAGCAGGCGCGGGGATTCACCTTTATAAACTGCGACTTTGTATCTGGCGGCGCGGCGGAGGGAAGCGTGTACCTTGCAAGACCGTGGCGGGACTTCGGCAAGTGCGACTTTATCGACTGCCGCACGGGCGCGCACATTGCGGGCGAACTTTACGACAAGTGGAACGACACGAACCGCAACGAGACGGCGAGGTTTGCCCACATTGGGCTTAAAAGCGAGCGCAAGCTGACCCCCGTTGGCTGGGGGAGAGAGCTGACCCGCCCCGAAGCGAATAAAATTATAGAATACGCAAACGCGCGAATCGCGGCTATTAATGTATAAAAATGCGGTAGAATGGCGGCGGGCACTTTGCAAGTGCCCGCCGCATTTCTAAATATTATCGGAGCAACATAAGGCACTGTCATTTCGAGTCGATTGAGAAGACATGCAACGGGTTCGCGCGAGGGCGTAAGCCCGACGCTCTGCCGAGGGTTCCCGCTCGCGGGAAACGGCAGATTAAGTGAGAAAATCCCCCCGTGGTCTGCTCGGGGCAATTTGAAACCGACCCCCACTTTTCTGTAATAATTACCCCGCTATACTGCGAAATAGACCCGTTCGACGCGCTTCGCTTGCTCAGGGTGACAGTTATTATTAGAATTTGCGGCGGGCGGCAAAATGCCGCCCGCCGCACACAAACAGTGCCATATTGTACGACGATAATATTTTGAAAACATCCCCTCAGTCTGTTACACAGACAGCTCCCCTTCGTCGGTGACGAAGGGGAGCGAATATTTTTTCCTTATTCCCTCCCCCTTGGTAAGGGGGAGGAATTGAAGGTGGGGGTTGCTTGTACGAAGTGAGAAACTTCGGAGATACATACCATTTTTTCAAATATTATAACGGCGCAAGCAAAACCGCGCTTTTGCGCCGCGCGACCCAATTTGCGCATACCTGCGCCTCGGCGGTGGGAATCGGCGCCGCTATATAATATGAGTGCCCTTAAAAGGCGCCGAGGGAGGCAGAGCCTCCGAAACATCGAAAAAATCCCGCGCACGCAGGCGCGGGATTATGTACGAAGTTGGAAAGTTCGAAGAAGCAAGCAAGACAAGGCGAACGAGCGACGACCGAAGCGAGTGTACAATGAAGTACACGAACAAGGCGGAGCGATGTTCAACACAGTATTGCGTAGCTTATTCGAGCTTTGCGGCAGCTGTACGAAGTGAGAAACTTCGGAGATGCGAGTTATGCAAGGAGCGCGCGGATTTTGCGAAAGGAGCTTACAATGACGTAAGTGACTGAGCAAAAACGCAAGCGCGACACCGCAGAACGAAGCATATACGAAGTTTACGGCAGTCAGAAGCCGAAGTACTCCGCCGCGTTGTTATAACAAATATCCTCCACTATCTTGCCGAGACGGTCAAGCTCAGAGGCGGGATATTGTCCGCTTTCGACAAGCCTGCCGAACATCTGGCAGAGCAAACGCCTGTAATACTCGTGGCGGGGATACGCAAGGAAGGAACGGCTGTCGGTCAACATTCCAACCGACTGCGACACAAGCCCCACCTGCATGAGCGTTTCGAGGTTCTGCCTCATTCCGTCGAGCTGATCGAGGAACCACCACGCCGTGCCGACCTGCACTCTGCCCTTTACGCCCTCTTTCTGGAAGCAGCCCGCAAGCACCGTCAACGCGTAGTTGTCGCGCGGGTTCAGACAGTAAAGTATGGTCTTGGGCATGTTGCCGTCCTTGTCGAGTTCGCCCAACAGCGCAGACAGCTTCTCCATATACACCGCGTCCTCGATGGCGTCGAAGCCCGTGTCGGGACCTATCTTTTCGAGCATGCTCTTGGAATTGTTGCGGAGCGCGCCGATATGATACTGCTGTACCCAGCCGTACTTGGCGTATTCCTTTGCGAGCGCGACGAGCACAAAGCCCTTGTACTTATCCTGCTCTTCCGCGCTTATCTTTTCGCCCTTCATTCCCTTCCGGAACACGGCGTTCGCCTCGGCATAGGTCGCGGGCGCGTAGCACACGACGTCGAGCGCGTGATCGGACAGTTTCGACCCCATACCGTCGAAGAACTTAATTCTGTCCGCAAGGGCGGAAAGCAGTCCGTCGAGGTCGTTTATGGGTCTGCCCACTACCCCCGCGAGCTGATTTACCCAGCTTGCGAACCACGAAAGTTCGACGTTTATCGCCTTGTCGGGGCGGAACGCGGGACGGACGCGAACTTTCAACGTCTTGTCGGCGTTCATCTTTGCGTGCCATTCGAGGCTGTCGACGGGGTCGTCGGTAGTGCACACCGTCTTTACGTTGAACTTGTACATCATCTCGCGCGCGGTGAGCGTTTCGAGCACTTTGTTGGCTTTCTTCCAGATCTTTTCGGCGTTTTCGGCGTTGATTATGTCGTCGATGCCGAAGTATCTGCGCATTTCGAGGTGCGACCAGTGATAGAGCGGGTTGCCCACGAAGTAGGGCATGGACTCGGCGAACTGCAAAAACTTCTTGTAGTCGTCGTCGGGACCCGATATGGAATCCTCTTCATACCCGCGTGCGCGGAGCGCGCGCCACTTGTAGTGGTCGCCGTACCTGTCGCCCGCGCCCAGCCATACCTCGGCGAGATTGCGGAACTTCTTGTCCTCGTATATCTCCTTGGGCTGCAGGTGGCAGTGATAGTCTATTATGGGCATCTTTTCGGCGTGCTCGTGATAGAGCTTCTGAGCCGTCTGAGTGTCCAAAAGGAAATCTTTATCCATAAATTCTTTCATTATAAAGTTACCCCCGTTTTGAAAATGGCAATTTCTTTGGTGTGGTTGAGTTCGTTTTTGGTCTTTTTGCCGCCCGCTATATCGACGACGAGGTCGATGAGCTTTTCGAGCTGAGTATCGAAATCGCTTTCGAGCACCGCGCCCGCGTTAAAGTCTATCCAATTGGCTTTTTTTGCCGCAAGGTCGGAATTGGTGGCTATTTTGACCGTGGGAACGAAGCCGCCGAAGGGCGTGCCCCTGCCCGTTGTGAACAGCACGAGGTGACAGCCCGCCGCCGCTATATTGGTAACGGCGCACATATCGTTGCCGGGGCCGTTCAAAAGGTTAAGCCCCTTGCTCGTGACGAAGCCGTCGTCGAACACGACGTCCTCGACGGGACCCGAGCCCGATTTCTGCGTGCAGCCGAGAGATTTGTCCTCGAGGGTGGTTATGCCGCCCGCCTTGTTGCCGGGCGAGGGGTTCTCGTAAACTTCCTGCCCGTTGCGAATGAAGTATTCCTTGAACTCGTTGATGAGCTTTACCACCTTTTCGAAGGTCTTTCGATCCTTTGCCCTGTTCATGAGCAGCTGTTCCGCGCCGAACATCTCGGGAACTTCCGAAAGAACGGTCGTGCCGCCCGCCGCAACGATATAGTCGGAGAACCTGCCGACGAGCGGATTTGCGGTTATTCCCGAAAGCCCGTCGCTTCCGCCGCATTTAAGCCCGACTTTGAGACAGGAGATATCCCTTTCGACCCTCTTGTCGCCCTTTACCGTTTGGGCTATCTGCCGCAAAAGCTCCACGCCGTCAGAAATTTCGTCGTCCGACTCCTGACATACGAGGAATTTTACCCTCGCTTCGTCGACCTTTCCGAGGCTTTCCTTAAATGCCGACATCTGGTTGTTTTCGCACCCAAGTCCCAGAACGAGCACGCCGCCCGCGTTGGGATGGCGAACCATCTTCTGCAAGATGAGCTTTGTGCGCTCGTGGTCCTCGCCGAGCTGGGAACAGCCGTAGGGGTGAGTGTAGGTGAACACGCCGTCGAAGCCCTCTTCGCCGTACTTCTGCCTGAAAGTTTCGACAATGAGTTTAGCCTGTCCGTTGACGCAGCCGACGGTGGGAATTACCCACAGCTCGTTCCTTATGCCCACGTCGCCGTTGGCGCGGGGATATACCATTACCGTGCGCTTTTTTACGGGTTTAAGCCCCGTTTCGACCTTGTGATAGGTGTATTCGAGTTCGCCCTTTAAGTTGGTCTTTACGTTGTGCGTGTGAACGTGCTCGCCCGCCTTTATGTCCTGCGTGGCGTGGGCGATGGGATTGCCGTACTTAATGACGTTCTCCCCCGCCTTTATCGCCCTCAACGCGAACTTATGACCCTTTGTTATATCTTCGATAAGGGTCACGCCCTCGTATGCTTCGCCCTTTTTAAGGTCGGTAAGGGCAACGGCTACGTTGTCGAGCGCGTTTATTATTATCGTCTTTTTAACCATTTACGAATTCCTCGACAGCTTTTCTCATGCCCTTCTTTTCGATGGCTTCAAGGTACTTTGCGACCTTTGCCGTTATCTCGGGGTGAATGGCGTTCATATCGGTCTCCCACGCCTCTTTCCAGCCGAGAGCCTCTTTTGCGAGGGCGGCGTAGTCGCCGTTGAAGTTCGCCCACATAGCCTTCCACTTTGCAAGGTATGCGGGGTCGTCTTTAAGCTCTATGTCCGCCTCGCCCCTCTTGCCCTTGTGGAATACGACCATAGCCGCAAAGCTGAACAGCACGTGTTCGGGCAAAGTCTTGTTTATGCGAACGTAGTCTTCGAGGGTGGGAAGTATCCTCGTTCTGAACTTGGTGGTGGAGTTGAGGGCTATCGACATAAGCTCGTGGCGGATAAAGGGGTTTTGATACCTCTCTATAACGCTGTTGGCAAAAGCCGTCATCTGGTCTGCGGGCAGATCTATCGTGGGGTTTACCTCGTTGAACACGAAGTCGCGCACGTACTTGCCTATTACGGGATCGCTCACGGCTTCGCCCACGGTGTCGATGCCGCAAAGGTATGCGACGGGAACCATGGCGGTGTGCGAACCGTTGAGTATTTTGACCTTTCTCTGCTTATAGGGCTTTATGTCGTCGGCGAATATGACGTTGAGACCCGTCGAATCGGCGGGGAACACCTTTTGAATGAACGGCTCTTTTTTGAGCACCCAAAGGTGGAATATTTCGCCCTTTACGACGTTGTTGTCGATATATCCCGTCTCCTTTTGTATCTGCTCTATCTCGTTTCTCGGATAGCCGGGGACTATTCTGTCGACGAGGGTCGAGGTGAAGTGGTTTGCCGTCTGCATCCACCTGATGAACTTTTCGTCCATCTTGTTTATTTTGGCAAGCTCGGTGAGGCATCTGTACAGCTCGTCGCCGTTGTTGTCGATAAGCTCGCACGGGATTATGGCAAGCCCTTTTTGGGGATCGCCGTTGAATTTATCGTACCTGCGCTTCAACAGCGCGAGGAGTTTGCCGGGATAGCTCTTGGGGCAGACGGTAAAGTCCGTGTCGGTGGGATCGACGGCTATGCCCGCCTCGGTGGTGTTGGAAATTATTATCTGCAAGTCCTCGCTCTCGCCGTACGAGAGGAAGTGTTCATACTGCGTAAAGGGGTTCACGCAGTCGCCTATAACGTTGATTATCTCGCTCTTTTTGACCTGTTTGCCCCCGTCGATGCCCTCGAGCCTTACGGTGTAAAGCCCGTCCTGCGCGGCAAGATCGGCAACTCTGCCCATGGGCATGGGCTGAACGACGGCGACGTTGGCGTTTATCGCGCCCTTATCGTTGAGGTCCTGTATTATCCACTCGACGAACGCCCTCAAAAAGTTGCCCTCGCCGAACTGCAATATCTTTATCTTTCTTTCGGGTATACCCTTTTGCGTCTTTCTACCGAGAAGTTCCATAATTTTTATCTCCGATTTGATTTTTATGTGGGCGAATTTTACCCGCGCTTTCGCGCTTTTTAAGCATATATATCGCTGTTTTTAAGCACATATATCGCGCTTTTCGGGCGTATATATCGCGCTTTTGAGGCTCAGCGACGGAGCGGCAAGGAATATCCCGCCGCAAAATTTCCGCCCGTGGGGTGTACGGTCAATATACGATCAGTGCCGTTTGAGGCTGCTGGGAACGACAAGCTCGGTTTCGGCGTCGAACACGTAAGCGGCGTTGTAGGGAACGGCAAAGCTGAACGCGCTGCCCATTTCGGGCGCGTGGTGAGGGTTGACCTTGAGTATGACGTTGACGTCGCCGACGTTGGCGTATACGTTGGTGGTGTCGCCCAAAAGCTCTGTCAAGTCGACCTGCGAGTCGATCACATACTTATCCTTGCCCTTGGTGTCGACGGTGATAGCCTCGGGACGGAACGCGAACACGACCTTTTTGCCCTCGATGGACGCTACGTCGTCGACTATGGGTTTGAGGTCTAATTCGAGGGCTTCGGTTTTGAGCTTGCCGCCCTCTACCGTTCCGCGAATGAAGTTCATGGGAGGCTCGCCTATGAAGCCCGCCACGAAGAGGTTTTGGGGATAGAAATACAGCTCGTAGGGGGTGCCCGTCTGCTGGATCCTGCCCGCGTTCATAACGACTATCCTGTCGGACATCGTCATAGCTTCGGTCTGGTCGTGGGTGACGTAGATGGTCGTTGCGCCTACCGAGCGGTGGATCTGCTTGATTTCGGAACGCATCGTAACGCGCTGTTTTGCGTCGAGGTTGGAAAGAGGTTCGTCCATAAGGAAGATCTTGACCTTTCTTATGAGCGCACGACCTACGGCAACACGCTGGCACTGACCGCCGGAGAGAGCGCGGGGGAACCTTTCGAGATACTCGGTAAGTCCGAGTATCTTAGCGGTCGCCTGCACCTTTTCGTCGATGATATCCGCGTCGATGCCTTCGAGCGTAAGTCCGAAAGCGAGGTTTTCGTACACCGTGAGGTGGGGATAGAGCGCGTAGGACTGGAATACCATCGCTATTCCCCTGTCGCGGGACGACATCTGGTTTGCGAGCTGTCCGTCGATGTAGAATTCGCCTGCGGTGATATCCTCAAGACCCGCTACCATACGGAGAGTGGTCGACTTTCCGCAGCCGGACGAACCGACGAGGCAGATGAACTCGCCGTCGTTGATTTCGAGGTTGAAATCGTGCACGGCGTGGAAACCGTTGGGATACACCTTGTTGATGTTTCTGAATGAAAGTTGTGCCATTTTTATTTATTTCCTCATAAAAATTTTTTTATTTTTCCCCGGCGTAAAAGCCGTTTGCGGTGGAAGTGGGCGGCTTGCGCCGCAAGGTTTGCGGCTTGCGCCGCGGTGAAATTTTTTTGCTGCCGCAAAAAAGTGAAATTTGCACTTCGTGCAAGTGAAATTTTTGCCTTGCGGCAAAAGTGAAATTTTTTTGCTGCCGCAAAAAAGTTAAGGTGATTATTATTTGGAAGTGGGTTCGCGTTTCAAAGAGCAAGCGTTCCGCTTGACCATGTGTCTTAACAGCGTTGCGATAATACGGCGGAGAGGCTGTTCAACATTAAGCGAAAACCCCCTCCCTTGTGTTCCCTTTCTCGTCGGTTGTAAGGGCAACAACCGCCTCGGGCACCGTTCGCGCGGACATTTGCGCGAACTCATCTCGTGTAGCAAAACAGCGCACTGTGCTGTTTTAAGAAGTCCACACTCGACCCTGTTCTTTCTTCCATTCCCTCCCCTTCCGCCTCGGAGGGGGAGGGCGAGGGTAGGGGTAGCGAGGCGCGAATGGGGAGTTTAGAACGCTCGGTCGACCTTGCCCGTACGAAGTGAGAAAGGTACAATTACAATTGCAATTACGAAGTGAGAAACTTCGGAGATGCGAGTTATGCAAGGAGCGTGAGCATTTTGCGACAGGAGCTTACAATGAAGTAAGTGACTGAGCAAAAGCGGAGCGCGACACAGCAGAACGAAGCATATACGAAGTTTAACGGCAGCTTACTTCAAATCGCGGGTGGCAATATTGTCCATATCATCATAAGTCTGGTTCTCGCCGCACATACCCCAGATAAAGGTGTAGTTGTGCGTGCCAACGCCGCTGTGTATGGACCAGCTCGGCGAAATTACCGCCTGCTCGTTGTGCATTATTATGTGGCGCGTTTCCTGCGGCTGTCCCATAAGGTGAATGACGGCTTCCGATTCGGGAAGTTCGAAGTACATATATACTTCCATTCTCCTCTCGTGCGTGTGGCTGGGCAGAGTGTTCCACGCCGATCCCTCGGCGATCTCGGTCATGCCCATGGCAAGCTGACAGCTCTCGCATACGTCGCCTATTATGAATTGGTTGATTGTGCGCTTGTTTATGGAAGCAAGGTCGCCCAAATGCCTTTGAACGCAGTACCTTACCCCCTCGGGCGGCTCAACGCCCTCCACGGGCTTTACTATCTTTACCGTGGGATAGCTCTTGTGCGCGGGAGAAGAGTTGATGTAGAACTTGGCGGGGTTCGAAGGATCGTTCGAGGAGAACTCTATCTCCTTGGTTCCCATGCCGATATATATTCCCTCTTTGAAGCCTATATCGTACTTCTTGCCGTCGAGCTTTATAACGCCCGCGCCGCCTATGTTTATAACGCCCATTTCGCGCCTTTCGAGGAAGTACGCCGTGGCAAGCTCTTTGAAAGTGCCCAAAGAAAGTACCTTTTTAACGGGCATCGCGCCGCCGGCTATTATCCTGTCCTGATGGGAATAGGTCAAAAGTATGTCGTCCGCCGCGAAGAGCTTTTCGATGAGATACTTCTCGCGGAGCGTCTTGGTGTCGTAATTTTTGGAATCGTCGGGATGATTTGCATACCTTACGTCGAATTGCATTATTTAATTTCCTCCCATTTGTTTTTTATGAAGTTCATGCAGGGAACTATATCCCCGCCCGTGGTGCCCTCAAGAACGAGGGTCGCCCCGTCGTCGTAACCCTTTATCGCGCCCAATATCTTATCGAAATCGAACATGCCTTTACCGGGTGCGACCTGCTTTAATTTGCCCTCTTCGAACACGCAGTCCTTTATGTGGAATACGCATATGCGCCCCGAAAAGGTCTTTAACCCCTCTTCGAGAATTTCCATATAATCTTTATAGTTGGACGCGTCGAGGTAGTTATATATGTCGAAGATTATCTTTACGTTGCTTCTGCCCACGCCTTCGACCGCGCGGGCGAGCGTCTTTACGTCGTAACACACGTGCCCCGCCGCGCCTTCCATTCCGATATACGCCCCGTATTTCGCGGCTGTATCGGCAAGATCGCGGAAGGTGTTTATTACAACTTCCAACGCCTCTTCGGTGCGGTTGAGGGGGTTGTACGTCCACTTGTCGTCGTTGAAACTGCCCGTTTCGGAGCCGACTATGTTGCAGCCCAGAAGCGAAGAAAATTCGAGATATTCTTCGAAAACCCGCTTGCAGCGCGCAACCTTTTGCTTGTCGGAGTGCACGGGGTTGAAGTACGCGCCTATAAGGGGCACTTCCACGCCGTTTTTCGAAAGGGCTTCGCCTATGCGCCTTGCGCTCTCCCCGTCGATGCCGCCGGGGGCGTACTTTATTTCGTCCAAAAACTTGTACGCGACGAGCTGAACGGCGGATATGCCGCACTCTTTCATCTTTTCAATTGCGGGGTCTAACCCCTTTACGCCCAAATCGTGCGTGCGGAACGCTATTTTCAACGACCTTTCCCCCCGCTTTTGCGGCGACCCGCAAAGGCTGTTTTGCAATCTATTGCAAAAAATTTACGGTTTGATATTGTTTTTTCGCGGCGGCGACCCGCCCGCAAGGCGGGTCGCCGCGCACGCGTTATTTATTTATATATGTTGTGTTTTGTACGCGCCCGTGGAGAAGGATCGTTTTAGCGTTGAACCCTGCCCGAACCGTCGCCGCCCGCAAGCGTTTCAACTTCCTTTCTCGATACAAGGTTGAAGTCGCCGGGAATGGTGTGCTTCAAAGCCGAAGCCGCAACGCCGAACTCGAGAGCCGCCTTGAAGTCCTTGCCGTCGAGGAAGCCCGTTATAACGCCGCCCGCAAAGCTGTCGCCGCCGCCGACTCTGTCGACTATGGGGCTTATGCGATAGGTCTTGCTGTGGTAGAATTCCTTGGTGTCTCTGCTGTAAATGCACGCCGACCAACCGTTATCGGAAGCCGAGTGCGATACGCGGAGCGAGGAGACGGCGTACTCGAAGTTGAACTTTTCGATCATCTGCTCGAATATCGACTTGTAGCCCGCAAGCTCCAGCTCGCCGCTCTTTACGTCGGTCTTGCCGGGCTTGAAGCCGAGCACAAGCTCTGCGTCCTCTTCGTTGCCGATGCACACGTCGACGTACTTCATGAGGTTGGTCATGACCTTCTGCGCCTTTTCGCTCGACCACAGTTTCTTGCGGAAGTTGAGGTCTACCGATACCTTTACGCCGTGCTTTTTGGCGGCTTTCAACGCCTCTTCGGTGAGGATCGCCGCGCTGTCGGATACGGCGGGAGTGATGCCCGTGAAGTGGAACCAATCCGCGTCCGCAAAGATAGCGTCAAAGTCGAAGTCCTTTGCCGTAGCCGTGGATATGGAGCTGTGCGCCCTGTCGTAAACTACTTTGGAAGGTCTCATCGACGCGCCCGTTTCGAGGTAATAAATACCCAATCTTTCGCCGCACTTTGCAATGTGGTCGACTTCAACGCCGTACTTTCTCAAAGCGGCTACCGCGCACTCGCCTATCTCGTTGTCGGGAACGGCGGTGACGAACTCTGCCTTGTGTCCGTAGTTCGCGCACGATACGGCTACGTTGGCTTCGCCTCCGCCGTAGTTGACGTCGAACTCGTCGGCCTGAATGAACTTTTCATTGTTCGGGGTGGAAAGACGGAGCATTATCTCGCCCATGGTTACTATTTTCTTCATGTTTTTTCTCCTTTTATGAAGATTTTAATTTTTTTGATTTTGTGAAGCGGGCTGTGCCCGCGGCGGGGTTTTTGCCTTGCGGCAAAAAAGTGAAATTTGCACTGCGTGCAAGTGAAATTTTTTGCTGTCGCAAAAAGTGAAATTTTTTACCTGCGGTAAAAAGTGAAATTTTTTTGCTGTCGCAAAAAAGTTAAGGTGTAGATTATTTTGGAATTGGGTGTCAGTTTCAAAGAGCAAGCACGGACCACGGGGGGATTCTCTCGGTCAATCGCCCGCTTGCGCGGGTCTCATATCCCTCGAAATGACAGTGCCTTAATGCGCTCCGATATTATTTAAAATGTAAGAACGAAGTAAATTGCAATTACGAAGTGAGAAACTTCGGAGATGCGAGTTATGCAAGGAGCGCGCGGATTTTGCGACAGGAGCTTACAATGACGTAAGTGTCGTACCGAAGGCGTTAGCCTTACTGAGCAAAAACGCAAGCGCGACACCGCTTTATGTTGAACAGCCTATCCGCCGTATTACCTCAACGACGTTAAGACACTTGGTCAAGCGGAACGCTTGCGAAGCATATACGAAGTTTAACGGGAGTTATTTCTTCAACACCAAATGCACCGCAAACCCCCCAAACTCATGCCTCAAATACGCCACGTTCATAACGCCCTCGGCGTTGTACTTTATCGAACTTTCGTCTATGTCGAAGCCGCGCAGTTTAAGCTGATATACGGCGCGCTTTACCGAATTGGTCGCAACGGCTATGTGCCCGTTCGTGCCCTTGAAGGGCTTTTTCATCATCTCCATATACGTCGAGGCGAACACCGAGCTGTTGCCCACCTTTTTGGCAAAGCCGAACGCCGCGTCGAACTCGTCGGCTACCTTTTCCGCCTCTTCGGGGTTCGCGCAGTTTATTCCCACGTGAACCATGGTAAAGCCGAGCATCTTGTCTATCGCCTCGCGGCAAAGGGCGGTTATGCCCTCCCAATCCTCCGCCTGCAAGAGCTTGGAAGGTACTATCCAGCTTCCGCCGCAGCATACTATTTTATCATAGGCAAGGTATGAATTGAGGTTGTCCGCAGTCACCCCGCCCGTCGGCATAAAGCGCATGGTGGCGTACGGTCCGCATACCGACTTTATGTAGGCAAGCCCGCCCGCCTGTTCCGCGGGGAAGAACTTTGCGAAGTCCAGCCCGAGTTCGAGAGCCTGCTCTATCTCGCTCGCCGAAGAAAGACCGGGCGCAAAAGGCACGCCGTTATCGAGGCAATGCTTTACCACCTTGGGATTAAGCCCCGGCGCAACGCAGAACTTAGCCCCCGCCGCAACAGCCGCGTCCGCCTGCTCGCAGGTCAGAACTGTGCCCGCCCCCACAAGCATGTCGGGGAAAGCCTTTGTCATACGGCGTATGACCTCGTCCGCTCCCGCCGCGCGGAAAGTGACTTCCGCACAGTTTATCCCGCCCTTTCTCAGGGCTTCCGCAAGGCGTTCGGCGTTCTCTACTTTGTCGAGCTTGATAACGGGCACGATCCCCACGTTACCGAGTTCTTCCACAAGCGCGTCTATCTTCTCTTTGACCGTCATAATTACCTCTTTTTTGTGACAAAAGCACAATTTTTATTATTTAACAACACTATTATAAATACACCCGTCCCAACCTTCAATACACTTTTCGGACTGTTTTATACATTTTTGTGACATAAAATTTTTTTTGCGGAGATAGCGCATACTTTACATAGTAAAGAACCCCGCAGTGCGATCCTTCCGTCCCCCGCAAGTTGCTTCACCGCCCCGCGGGAAATTAAACCAAAAAAGGAGAAAAAGATGAACTTTCATTCGGCAAACGCAGAGGACGTTCTCAAATTACTGAACGCCGACCCGCAGGGGCTTTCGGAAGAAGAAGCGCGGCTTCGGCTTGCCGCGGACGGCGAGAACGCCTTAAAGGAAAAGAAGAGAAAGAACGCCTTTTTGCGCTTTCTGGCGCAGTTCAAAGACGGAATGATACTCGTACTGCTTGCCGCCGCGGGCGTTTCGGCGGGGTTTGCGGTGTACGGGCATTTGACGGGCGGGGACGACCTTTCGGAGCTTGCCGAGGCGGGCATTATCCTTGCGATAGTCGTGCTGAACGCCCTCATCGGCTTTTTGCAGGAGAACCGCGCCGAGAACGCGCTCGCCGCTTTGAGGGCGCAGACCCGACCCGAGGCAAAGGTCCTGCGCGGCGGTTCACAAAAAACGGTGCCCGCGCGAGAGGTGGTCAGGGGGGATATAGTACTGCTCGAAGCGGGGTGCGCCGTTCCCGCGGATATGAGAATTTTGACCGCGCACTCCCTCAAAGCCGAGGAGTCCGCGCTGACGGGCGAGAGCGCGCCCGTCGAAAAACAGCCCCTGCCCGTCGGCGACGACAGCCCCCTCGCCGACAGGACGGATATGGCGTATTCGGGATCGAAGATAGTGTACGGCAGGGGCGCGGGCGTGGTGTGCGCGACGGGCATGGACACCGAGATAGGCAAAATCGCGGGTATGCTCGACGAGGCGAAAGAAGAGCCGTCCCCCCTTACAAAACAGCTTGCGGGCACGGCGAAAGTTTTATCGATAATCGTGCTCGTCACGGCGGCGATAATATTCGCGGTGTCGTTCGCGCGCGGAGAGGGCGGCTTTGCCGAGACCTTTATGACGGCAGTCGCCATTGCCGTTGCGGCTATACCCGAGGGGCTTCCCGCGACGGTGACGGTGGTGCTCGCCCTCGGCGTGCAGAAGATGAGCAGAAAGAACGCCGTCGTAAAAAAACTTGCCGCCGTCGAAACGCTGGGCTGCTGCGAGGTGATATGCACCGACAAGACGGGCACTTTGACCTTAAACAGAATGACCGTTAAACGGCTGTACTCCCCCTCGGGCGACGAGGCTGTTTTAAGGGATATATTCTGCCTTTGCAACGACGGCGCGGCGGCGGACGGCGGGCTTGAGGGCGACCCCACCGAGACGGCTCTCATAGCCCGCTTCTTCGGCGAAAAGGGCGAGGGCTTCGGGGAATTTTCACGCCTGCGCGAACGGGTGGACGAAGCGCCCTTCGACAGCGTAAGAAAACTGATGACGACGGTCAACAAGACCACCGACGGCGCACTGCGCGCATACACAAAGGGCGCGCCCGACGAGCTTATAAAAAGGTGCGCTTATATACTCGACAAAGGGGGCGTGCGCCCCATTTCGGACGGGGATATAGCCCAAATAACGGCGCAGAACGATGAGATGGCGAAGGGCGCGCTGCGCGTGCTTGCGGGTGCTTACCGCGAGGACGGCTCGACGGAAGAACAAGGGCTTATATTCGCGGGGCTTGCGGGCATGTACGACCCGCCGCGGGAAGAGGTAAAAGCCGCCGTCGAAAAGTGCCGCACGGCGGGAATGAAGCCCGTTATGATTACGGGCGATCACCTGCGCACGGCGGAGGCGATCGCCCGCGAGCTGGGTATTCTGACCGACGGCGGACTGTGCGCCACGGGAGCGGAGCTGGACGGAATGTCCGACGAATATCTCGGTTCCAACATACAGAATTACTGCGTGTTCGCAAGGGTAAGCCCCGAGCACAAGACGAGGATAGTAAAGGCGTTCAAAGCCCTGAACAAGGTGACGGCAATGACGGGCGACGGCGTAAACGACGCCCCCTCTTTGAAAGAGGCGGACATAGGCGTGGGAATGGGCGTTACGGGCACGGAAGTCGCAAAGGAAGCGAGCGATCTGGTGCTTGCCGACGACAACTTCGCAACCATAGTCGACGCCGTCGAAGAGGGCAGAAAGATCTATGCGAACGTCATAAAAGCCGTTCAGTTTTTGCTTTCGGCGAACATTGCCGAGGCGTTATGCCTTTTTATAGCTTCGGTAATTCTCGGCGTGAGGTTTTTAACGCCCGTTATGATACTCTGGGTGAACCTTGTCACCGACTCGCTCCCCGCGCTCGCGCTCGGAGCGGAAAGGGCCGAAAAAGACGTGATGCAAAAGCCGCCGAGGAAGCGCGCTTCGTCGCTGTTTGCGGGGGATACGGGCAGGGATATCCTCATACAGGGCGCGTTGCAGACCGCGCTGGTGTTCACGGCGTTCTGCATAGGGGAATACGCCTTGCCCGACGGCGTTATGAACGGCGGCGTGCCCATGACGATGGCGTTCGTGTGCCTGTGTTTTATACAGCTCTTCCACGCCTTTAACCTGCGTTCGCGCACGGCGAGCGTCTTTCAAAAGGGGATATTTTCAAATTGGCTACTTTGCCTTTCGGCGTTGGCGGGTTGCGCCCTGACCCTTGCCGCAGCGCTCATTCCGCCCCTTTATCCATTTTTCGGAACTTGTCCTTTAAGCGGCGTTGAGTGGCTGATATCCCTGAGTTGCGCCGCCGCCATTATCCCCCTCGTCGAGCTTCAGAAGGCAATAGTGCGGATGATACAGCGCAAGCGCATGGGGAGCGAATGATTAAAACATTCGCTCCCTTTGCTCCCGTTAAACTTCGTATATGCTTCGCAAGCGTTCCGCTTGACCAAGTGTCTTAACGGCGGAACGGTAGACAAGCATGCGGCTGTTCAACGGGAAGCGGCGGTTGCCGCGGTGAAATTTTTTGCTGTCGCAAAAAGTTAAATTTTCGCTACGCGAAAGTGAAATTTGCGGCGTTCCGCCGCAAGTGAAATTTTTGCCTCACGGCAAAAGTTGTGGTGAAAAGCGTGCGGCGGGGCGCATTTGCGCCCCGCCGCTTATTCGCTCCCCTTTTTGCATTAATGCTTAACCCTATTCGCTCCCCCTCGTCTGCGACGAGGGGGAGCTGTCTGTGTAACAGACTGAGGGGGTGTATCCCAAATATCATCGGAGCAACATAAGGCACTGTCATTTCGAGGGATATGAGACTTCACGCACAAAGTGCGTGAAGCGATTGACCGAGAGAATCCCCACGTGGTCTGCTCGGGGCACTTTGAAACCGACCCCCACCGTTCTGTAATAATTACTCCGCTATACTGCGGAATAGACCCGTTCGACGCGCTTCGCTTGCTCAGGGTGACAGTTATTATTTAAAATCGCGGCGGCGCAGTACCTGCGCCGCCGCTTCCCGTTGAACAGCTTATATACCATCCCGCTTCCCCGTTGTTAAGACACATAGTCAAGCGGAACGCTTGCGGCGGGGCGGGCTGTGAAAACAGCCCGCCCCGCCGCTTCCCGTTGAACAGCCGCCGCACACTTTTTACGTTCTATTTTTTAAAAACTCTTGCAAAAAGTCAAAAAGTGGTATATTATAGTTTACGTGTCAAACAAAAAAATTTTTTCGGGGGAGGAGCAAATATGATACTCGATAAATTCAGCTTAAAAGGCAAAGTGGCGATAGTCACGGGCAGTAACACGGGATTAGGTCAGGGCATTTGCAGAGCCTACGTCGAAGCGGGCGCGAAAGTTGCGGGCGTCTCCCGCCGTCCGAGCGACGAAACGGCGGCTATGCTCGGCGATAATTTTTATAACGTCATCGCCGACCTCGGTTCAACTCAGGTAATACCCCGCGTCATCGACGAAACCGTCGCCGAATTCGGCAGAGTCGATATCCTCGTCAACAACGCGGGCATAATCAAACGTCAGGACAGCATCGACTTTTCAGAAGAGAATTGGGATACCGTTATGAACGTAAACTTAAAAACGGTGTTCTTCCTTATACAGGCGGTCGGCAAACAGTTCATAAAGCAACACTCGGGCGGCAAGATCATAAACATCGCCTCTATGCTCTCGTATCAGGGCGGCATACGCGTGCCCTCGTACACGGCTTCGAAGTCGGCGATACGCGGAATTACCATGACCCTCGCAAACGAATGGGCGAAGTACGGCGTGAACGTCAACGGCATTGCGCCGGGATATATGGCGACCAACAACACTCAGGCTTTGAGGCAGGACGAAGAGAGAAGCGCGGATATACTTGCGCGTATCCCCGCGGGACGTTGGGGAACGCCCGAAGATATCGAGGGCGCGGCGGTGTTCCTCGCCTCGGCGGCGAGCGACTACGTAAACGGCTTTACGATAGCCGTCGACGGCGGCTGGCTGGGCAGATAACAGCCGAAGTAAAATTTGCGGTTAATAAGCGGCGGGCGCGATTTTAATCGCGCCCGCCGCACTTCAAAAATCGGTCATAAAAAAGGGTTAAACAATCGCATACGGGAGAAAAATATGTCAACCGACGAAGATAAGAGCGTTACCGAACTTACGGTTCAGCAAAAAATAGAAAAGATCCGCAGTTGCGCCGATTACAGACAAATGGCGTGGGACTGGTTTCCGCCCGCGCACTCCGACGAGTATTACTTTGTGAGCTATTCGCACAGGGATTATAAGGAAGTATTCGAAGATATCTACAAATTGCAGGGCGAGGGACTGCACGTCTGGTACGACAGGGAACTTCGTCCCGGCAAAGATTGGGAAATAGAAGCCCGCGCGCACATTTACGACTTCAAGTGCAAGGGCGTGATATTTTACGTGAGCGAAAATTCGGTCGCCTCGCGCAGTATACACAAAGAGATAGAATTCGTAAAGAGGAGCGGGAAGAGTTATCTTTCGATAAATCTGCCCGTGAACGGGGAATATCTCTCCGCGGCTGAAATTTTAAGGCTCATACAGCCCGCCGTCGGAAAAGACGGCGAAAAATTCACAACGCTTGAACGAACTTTCGGCAATGGCGTTACATATCTGAAACTTTCGGAAGAACCTCGCGCCCGCGCACAGCGCATAAGATCCGCGCTCGTCTCGCTTCCGCTGTTGAAGTTTGAAGTTACGGAGAGCGAATATCAATATGAAAAGCCGTACGCAACCGTTACGGGGATAAACGATCTGAACGCCATTGCCGTCAATGCCGAAGATTTTATTTACCGTGACGAAAAGGGCGATATATTGCCCGTTAAAGCGATAGGCGACTGCGCTTTTTCCAACTGCTGTTTTCTCGAGACGATAACTCTGCCCGATACGGTGAGAAAAATAGGCGAGTTTGCCTTTTTGAACTGTTCGTCGCTATTGAATATCGTTATACCCCCTTCTTGTCTGTTGGGTGCGTATGCTTTCAAGAATTGCGGTTCGGTTACGATTATGCATTATTCGGGAAAGGCGAACAAGACCCATATAGCCGACGGAATTTTTGCGGGGTGCAGTTCCCTTAAAAAAGCGACCCTGCCCGTCAATGCCGATAAAATAAGCGATAATATGTTTAACGGTTGTCGTTTGCTTGAAAATATAGACATACCGAGCGATGTTTCTTCGATCGGCGACGGCGCGTTCGGCAATTGCAGATCGCTCAAAAAAGCAGTTATACCGCACGGTGTATCGCAGATAGGTAAAAAAGCGTTTGGTTGCTGTTTGTCGCTCGAAGACCTGACGATAGGCGACGGCGTACAGAAAATCGGTGATTTGGCGTTTTATCTGTGTTCAGCCCTTTCGGGCGTAACGCTCGGACATAGCGTTGCCGAAATAGGCACTGCGGCATTTATGTTCTGTAATGAACTCAAAGAAATAAAATATAACGGTAAAATCAAAGAATGGATAGCCATAAAAAAAGAGGCAACCTGGGATATGTATATGCCCGATTATGTGGTTTACTGCACGGACGGGGAAATACATAAAAACGGAAACGTTGTAAGATATTAAAACGGAAGCGGCGGGGCGGGCTGTTTTCACAGCCCGCCCCGCCGCAATTTTAAATAATAACTGTCACCCTGAGCAAGCGAAGCGCGTCGAACGGGTCTATTCCGCAGTATAGCGGAGTTTTTATAAGGTGATTATTATTGAAAACCCCTACCCTACCCCTCCCCCTTGAAAAAGGGGAGGGAATAGAGAGGAAAAATTACAAGGGGGAGGAATTAAAGGTGGGGGTTGACCGCACAAAAGCGGCGCGAGAAATTCTCTCGCCCAATCGATTATTTTGTTATACTATTTCAAAGAGCAAGCACGGACCACGGGGTCGAGTGCGGGGTTTCTCAAAACAGCGGATACCCGCTGTTTTGCCGCACGAGATGAGCTTGCGCATAGTGCAAGGCGCAAGCGGTGACCGAGCGCGGCGACGTTCCTTACGCCGCGCGAGAAATTCTCTCGGTCAATCGCTTCACGCACTTTGTGCGTGAAGTCTCATATCCCTCGAAATGACAGTGCCTTATGTCGCTCCGATAATATTTAAAAAGTAAGAACGAAGTAAATTGCAATTACGAAGTGAGAAAGGTAGAAGAAGCAAGTTATGCAAGGAAAGCGAGGAAAACCCGAAGGAGCTTACAATGACGTAAGTGACTGAGGGTTGCCGCAGCTTGACACAGCAGAACGTAGCTTATTCGGGCTTTGCGGGAGCTGTACGAAGTGAGAAACTTCGGAGATGCGAGCAAGACAAGGCGAACGAGCGACAACCGCAGGGAGTGTACAATGAAGTACACGACCAAGGCGGAGCGATGTTCAACGCCGTATTGCGACGCATATACGAAGTTTAACGGGAGCAAAGCGGCGGGCGCGCGATGTTTTCATCGCGCGCCCGCCGCTTAATTTATTCACAGCTCTTTGGCGAATTGCACGGTGGTTGCGGGGGGAAGCTCGTATATCCTGCCGCGAAGCTCGAGCCATACGGGGATAGCCGAGGGGTTATACACCCTTTCGCCGTCGGCTGAGAAGATGAGCGAGCGATACGCCTTTACGTAGTCGCAGATCTCTATACACGTCGCATACCATATCCCCTCGCTCTCCGCAAGGCGCGCGCACAGCTTTTCGCACACCTGCCAATTGTCGGCGTCGTCAAACTCGTAGCTGTGCCCCCACACGAAAAAGAGCAAAGGTTCGCGGTGTTTGAATTCCCCCGCGGGATCGCGCTTTACAAACTCTTCGGCAATTTCAAACAGCGCGGGATCGGTATGGTGACAGGTGGGGTTCCACCTCAAAAAATCCTCGGGGAGCGCGAAGGTGCGCGTATCCTCGGTCGTGCGCCCGTACGCCACCCCCAGCGCGGGCAAGGCGGCAAGCACTTCGGCGTTATACCCGTTGTACGCGTAAGCAAGCCCCCGCACTATTCTCCCGAACCTGTTTTCGAGGTACACTCTGTTCTGCAAAATTTCGTTCATAGCCTCGGGCAGGGGCACTTTGTTCAGAAATATGTGCCTCGCGCCGTGCATGGCTATCTCGTGCGGGCGGTTGTAAAAGGTCAGAAAGGTCTGCTCCTCGTCCATTCTGCCGTGCCAGCGTTCGCAGTCGAACAAGAGGCTGTTCAGATTGAACGTCCCCTTTATGCCGTACTTCGCGAATATCTCCGCAAGCCGTTTGTCGGCTTTTACGCCGTCGTCGTAGCTGAACGTCGCCGCCTTGGCTCTGCCGCCCGGAAAGCGCATATACTTCTCTTCGAACATCTGTCTGAACATCTCATTCCCCCTCGCCGTCCGCGCTCTTGTCGGTTGCGGCGTCTTTATCGTTTTCTATGCTTCGGTCTTTTTCTTCGCTTTCAAAACTTTGGTCGTCCTGACCGTTTTCTCCGTATTCTTCGCTCTGCGGAATATCTCCGTCGGCTTTGATTTCCCGCGAACCATTAAGATCCGATCCTTCCCCCGTCTCAACGCTTTTGAGCATATCGGCTTCTTCTGTGGGAAGGTCGTCCGCGCCGTCCGAACTTCCGTCTCCGCCGCTTCCCGAGGGCCGAGCCGTTTCGCGGATAAGCCCCGAAGCCCTTTTCCACCTGCCCGAAAGCAGTCGCGAGAAGAAGAGCAGCGAGCGCAACACCCAATCCGAACACATGCCTATCCAATAGCCCATTGCTCCCATCTGCGGAAGTCCGGGGATATCGTCGGTGGTGAGGATATATGCAAGCCCCACGCGCATTACGAACATGGAAATTACGGCGCAGTACATTACGTATTTAACGTCGCTCGTCGCCTTTAATATGCCGGGCGTGGTGAACGATAGCGGGTAGGTAACGAACTGGAACGCAAGGCAGAAGTAAAGGCATTGTTCGCCTATCGTCTTTGCCTCGGGTCTGTAACCGTACATCTGGCTTATAAATGGAACGAGCGAGAGAATTACTCCCACGCACACGGCGTTGACTATGTACGAAAGCAGGAACATGCGCTTCATGTAGTACTTGACCTGATCGGGGTCGCCCGCGCCCACCGCCTGACCTATTACGGTGAGGCATGAAGTGCCCACGCCGCCGCCCGCGACCGAGGCGAAGTTGTTTATCTGGTTGGCAATGGTGTTGCCGTTGGCTTCGACGTTGACGTACACCGTTTCGCCTTTTTCGGTCACCTGCACCACGCTCTTTGCGCCCGAGGAATAGACGCCCACGTTCAGAAAGGTCTTTGTGAGAAGTTTGCCCAGCTGAAAGAGCGCGCTCTCGACGCCGCTCGGTATGGCTATTTTGAGTATCCTCTTTATGAGCTTGCCGTCGAAGCTGAACTTTTCGAATACGCGCACGCAGACGGTGTTTTTACGGCTTCCGAGCAATACGAGCATGAATATTGCGGGAGCGGCGCGGCAGAAGAGAGTTGCAAGCGCGGCTCCGAGCACGCCCATTTTGAACACGAACAAAAAGAGCGCGTCAAGCCCCACGTTGACAACGCAGCTCATCGCCGCGCTCGCCATGGTGACGAAGCTCTTGCGCTGGGCGCGGAGGAGCGCGGCGCACGCGTTGAAAAGACCTATGAACGGGAACGAAGCCGCCGTAACATAGAAATATGTCTGCTGGAACGAAAAGGTGGTTTCGTCCACTTCCATGTAAAAGAGTTTAAGTAAGGGCCAGTTGAGGGCGAGGCACAGCCCGCCTATTACCGTGGAAATGCAGATGACGAGCATGAGCATCTGCTTCGCGCTTCTGTTCGCGCCGTCGATATCGCCCGCGCCGAGGAACTGCGAGGTGACTATCGCCCCGCCCGTGGCGAACGCCGAAAAGAGCTGAATTATTAAGTTGTTTATGTTGTCCACGTTGTCGACGGCAAGGCTTGCGTTGCTCCTTATCGCCGCCGCCTCCTCCGCCGTAGCCGCCCCTACTATGGGCATGTTTGAGGCGAGCAGAGAATCGAACAGCCCCAAAGAGGTCGAAAAGATCTGCTCTATCACTATGGGCAGAATCAGCCAAAGGAGCTGTTTGCCCGTGAAAAGCGTATATTTCTTTTTGGTTTTTGTCTTGACTTCGCTCATCTCATAGCCTCGGTAAAGCGCGCCGCACGGGCGCGGATTTATATAAAAATTTACAAAAATATCAATATATATCGCGATTTTGCCTTTGAACCTTATAAAAAGCCCGCGGAAAGGATCGCCCGCGGAACGGTTCGGCAAAATTCAAGTATTTTAATAAAAAGTTTTATCGCTTTTCGGTTACGCGGAAAAAGCCGAAGAGCGCGCTCCCCGGACTCCGCTCGTTCGACGACCTTGCGTAAACGCCGATCTTCGCGCCCGTCCACACGCCGGGGGCGGCGTAGAACCTGTGGGTGAACGCGCTGCCGCCGAAAGTAAATCTGTACGAAAGCAGGTTGGGGTTTTCGAACCCGGCGGAGAGCTGAAAGGTGACGTAGTCGTCGGCGTACGGCTGACTGCGGCAGAGCGTTTCGTCCTCTTTGCCGCCGATTTCACCCTTGCGGATTTCAAGATAATTGTTCCCGCCTTGCCGAACCACGCATATATATGAATATTTTTTGCCGAAAACGACAAAGCCCGTCTCGTCGCCGTCCTCTTTTAAGGCGAGTTTACAGCGGCACTTTGCCGAAAAGGATCGATAGCATATCTTCTGCATGAAGAGCTGGGGCAGGTCGGAAAGGGACTGTTCGGCGTGGTATACGCAGTTGAGTTTAAGCCCCCGTTTCAAGGAGTACCACCCCTCCTGCGGGTTGGCGGGGGTCTGCCATTTGAGGGAAAGACGGGGCGAGTCGAACGAGTCGTCGGGGTCGAATTTTACGCCCGTCTTTATATCCACGGGATATTCGCCCTCTTTTACGGGTTCGCCGGGGAGATCGGGTTCTGAAATTTCGCCGAACAGCGGCCAGCCGTTCTCCCAGCGCGCGGGTTCGAGGCAGACCACCCTTCCGAACGCGCCCATATCGGTGAAGTGCAAAAACGCCCATTTTTGCCCATCGTCGTCCAGATCGACGAGCGCGCCCTGATGCGGTCCGTTGATATCGGTTCCCCCCTGCATAAGCACTATGCGGCTCTCGTAAGGTCCGTAAATTTTTTCGGAGCGGAGCGCGGTCTGCCAGCCCGAAGAAACGCCGCCCGCGGGGGCGAGAATGTAATACATTCCGTCCTTTTTGTAAAATTTAGGTCCTTCTATTTTGGGATTTTGCATGTGACCGTCGTACACAAAGGCGTAGCGGGTCGCGGGGGTTTTCAAAAATTCGTCGGTCTCGAACACGGCGAGGCGGGAGTTGAAGCCCGCGCGGCTCTTCGCAAAGGCGAACACCACATAACACTTGCCGTTGTCCCAGAGGGGGCAGGGATCTTCGTAGCCCTTGCCCGTAAGCAGCGGGCGCAGAAGCGACCACTTGCCGCGGGGGTCGTCGGCTTCGGAGACGAATATCCCCTCGTCGGGGAAGGGGATAAGGCAGTAGAACTTCCCGCCGTGGTATCTTAAAGAAGGCGCCCACGCGCCCTCGCCATGGCGGACGGCGTTGAACTTCCCGAAGGGGAGCGTCGGCAGAACGTAGTTTATAAGCTCCCACTCCACAAGGTTTTTGGAGTGCAGAACGGGCACGCCGGGGACGTGGTTGAAGCTCGACGCCACCATGTAGAAGTCGTCGCCGACGCGTATCGCGTCGGGGTCGGAGTAGTCTGAAAAAAGAACGGGATTGCTGTATTTCATAGTGCGACCTTAAAAGCGGTGTCCGAGGCGCAACGCCTGCGCCCGTGCGATGCCGTGAAATTACTCTTATTATTCTATCACTTACGGTTGAGTTTTTCAACAATTTCACGCAATTTTTTTAAAAACAAGCATACTGCTTGACCTTGTGTCTTAACGACGGGGGAAGTAAGACGTGCGTTTGGGCTGTTCAACATTAAGCGTTCCGCTTGAGCGGCGTGTCGCCGCAGCCGAGTTTCTTAACGGCGTTTCGGTAGACGTGCGTTTGGGCTGTTCAACATTAAGCGGCGGGCGCCGCGGTAAACCCCCTCCTTTCATTCCTCCCCCTTGTAATTTCTCCGCCCCATATTCCCTCCCCTTTTTCAAGGGGGAGGGGTAGGGTAGGGGTTTTTCTAATAAGAACGGAGCGCATTAAGGCACTGTCATTTCGAACGCTATGAGAAGCCCGCGAAGCGGATTCGCGCGAGGGCGTAGCCCGACGCTCTGCCGAGGGTTCCCGCTTGAGGGAAACGGCAGATTAAGTGAGAGAATCCCCCCGTGGTCTATGCTTGCTCTTTGAAATCGACCCCCCACTGTTCTGAAATAATTACTCGGCTATACTGCGGAATAGACCCGTTCGACGCGCTTCGCTTGCTCAGGGTGACATTTATTATTCAGAAAGCGCGCGGGCGTTCCAGACGCCCGCGCGCACATTCGCCATATGTTGCTCCGTTAATATTTAAAATTTGCGGCGGGCACTTTTCAAAGTGCCCGCCGCTTACTCTTTACCACATCTTTCACGCAGTGAAAAATTTTACTCACCGTCCCGCGTTCCGCTTGCCGCATGTTTCGCGCTCGCGACCGCCGCAAAGGCAATCTCCGCCCCGAGCGTTATCGCGCTCAAAATCAAAGCGGCTATCATTCCGCCGTAGGCAAACGAGGGCACGTCCTTTATACCCATGTCGTTGTAAAGGTCGCAGAAGTTCTTTGCCCCGCCGATACTCAGCGCAAGCGCGAGCGCACTGCACACGGCTACGATTATGGGGTAAGCAAGCATATTCTTTTTGGTTTTTCCGTCGGTGAACGCCGCCAGCACGCGCGCCGCATACACCGCGCCGACAGCCGCCCCCGCAATTGTAACGACGAACGCCAGCTCTTCGCATATTACAGCCGTGTTCAGCATGGTCGAACGATCCTGCGTAAGACTGCCCAAAAAATTGCTTGCGAACAGCCGTTGGTAATACATAGCCCCGCCCGCGATGACGTTCGCCGAAGATGCGGCTTCTTTCATAACTATTACCGCTCCGCACGAGAGAGCGATCGCCGCCATTACCGCCGCAAACTTTACCGCGCTTAAAATGAGCTGTGCGCAGTTCCCCATGTTAAACAGCTTTTTGCCCTTTACCGCCGCCGCAAAGCCCGCGCTCGCAAGCGCGAACACGCCGCAGATAACAAGCCCCGATATGGTCGCGCCGTTCAGCGTGACGTTCTGCGTGTATGTGACCGTGCTGTAACTCGCCGTTCCCACGCTCGTATAGCTGAACGAATTGAGCGCGCATATCGCAAGCGCGCCCGCAAGGTACGCCCCGAACGCCGCAAACGCGAAACCCGTTCCGCCCTTGGTCTTTCCGTGCGAAAGCCGCTTTGCGCACCCCACTATCGCGATTATCGAAAACGCCGTTACCGCAACGAGCAGAGCGGCGGAGATCACCGTTCCGAACACCGCGGGGAAATAGAGCGAACTCTCGTACGAATGGTAGTTGGCTTTGGGCGAAAACGAACCCTCGGCAAGGGTCGACATGGTTTCGGTTATCGTCTTGTATACGTCGCCGAAATAGTAATATATATCGCGGTTTTCGCTCACGAACAGGGCTTCGTTGCGATTGCCGACGTACACCGTTCCCATAGAATCCGCAAACCCCGTGAAGAACACGAACACGAGCGCGAACGCCGCAACGGCTATCCCCGCGACCGCCGAAAGAATGTTAAAGAGCTTAGCCCGCGGAGACAGTTGCTCTTCGGTTTCCTCGGGTTCGGCGACATTTTCCCCGACCTTCGCCCCGCACTTCACGCAAAACTGCGCGCCCGCCGGCACTTCCGCGCCGCATGCGGGACAGCGGTCGGTTTCGAGTTTTTTGCCGCACTTCTTGCAGAAGAGCGAATCGTCGGAGTTCTCCTCTCCGCAATACTTACAGAACATGTTTTCTCCTCCGTAAATTGCCGCGCGCCGCGCCTTTTTACGACCGCGCGGATATTTTTGCGCGTTACGCCTGCGACCGACCGCACTGCAAATATGCGATCCGCGCCTTAAAGTTTACGCGTATATATTTCGATTATATAGACAAAAATTAACTAAGTCAAGTATTTGAGACAAAAATTATCTATTATTGAAGAGTGAAAGTGCTGTTTAAGGAGAGGTTACGCATGCTGAGGCTCGAGCGGGAGCTGACGCAGGCGGAGCTGGCGATAAAGTTGGGGGCGACCCAGCGGAAGATATCGTATTGGGAGAAGGGCGCGGCCGAGCCGTCGCTCGGCGATCTTATGGCGATAAGCGCGTTTTTCGAGGTCTCGCTCGATTTCCTCTTAGGCAGAACCGATTATTAGCAAGCGTTCCGCAAACGTTCCGTTTGATCAAGCGTCTTAACGACGTATAGGGCAAACGGACGTATAAGCTGTTCAACGTTAAGCGGAACGCTTACTTGCGTTGATAAGCCTATACGCTGTATTATTGCACCGCTTTTAAGAAACATGGTCAAGCGGAACGCTTGCGCAAAATTTTTTTTAATGGGGGTCTTGCTTTACCCGCCGCGTTGTGGTACAATATCGGCGCGGGGATACCCGACAATTTTAACACGCGAGGTACGTTTTATGAGCGCACAAAAGAAAAATCCCTATGCGGGAACAAAGACCGAAAAGAACCTTTGGGAAGCGTTTGCGGGCGAATCGCAGGCGCGCAACAAATACACCTACTTTGCCTCGGTAGCCAAAAAAGCCGGCTACGAGCAGATCGCCGAACTCTTCCTTAAAACCGCCGAAAACGAAAAGGAGCACGCAAAACTGTGGTTCAAGGCGCTCGGCGAGCTTGGCACGACGGAAGAGAACCTGCTTGCCGCAGCCGAGGGCGAAAACGCCGAATGGACGGATATGTACGAGCGCATGGCGCGCGAAGCCGAGGAAGAGGGTTTTACCGCTCTCGCCGCGCAGTTCAGGGGCGTTGCCGCCATCGAAAAGGAGCACGAGGAAAGATACCGCGCCCTTTTGAAGAACGTCCAAACGCGGCAGGTCTTTGAGAAGAGCGGCGTCCAGATCTGGGAATGTCGCAACTGCGGACACGTCGTCGTGGGCACTTCCGCCCCCGAGGTCTGCCCCGTCTGCAACCACCCCCGGAGCTTCTTCGAAATCAAAAAGACCAACTATTGATTTTTAAGAACCGCGTCCGCCCGCGCGCGCAAGCGTTCCGCTTGACCTTGTGTCTTAACGGCGGTTCGGCAGACGTGCGGGCGGGCTGTTCAACGTTAAGCCGCGCGCGCGCGGGCGTTCTTTCTTATAAAAAATCTCCCGATACCCTTTTATATTTATTTGTTTTATGCTCTGCATTACGCGGCTTTATAAAAAATTCGCGGCTTTTTACAACGCGCCGCGAATAACTCACCGCCGCATATATGCGGGGCTTTTAATTTTTTTTGAGCTTTTGATAATTTATCAACTTCCGATAATTTCGGGTTTTTAGCCGTCGGCTTGCTCTTCCTCTCCGCCGTCGGCTTTTTGCAAGCCGTTCGAAGTCCCCTCGGCGGCTTTTGCCGAAGTTCCGACGACAATGGTTCTGCCCTCGCTCTTTGCGATCGCCCTGTAATTATAGATTATAGCTCCGAGCGAAGTCAGCATTTCATCGACCAAATTAAAGTCGATTTTAACGCTCACGTTCTGACTGCTCTTCTTCCTTGTCGATAAGCTGTTCGCGCCTATGTCGAGCTTGCCCGCCTCGCTTCCCGAAAGGGTAAAGCACAAATAGAACGAACCCTTGTTCTGGTTTGTCATCTGTATTATGCCCGCTATTATGAGCACCGCGCCTATCGCAACGGGAAGGAGGGTCATCGGCTGGAAGGGCTTTGAAATAATCGCCCAGACCGCGCCGCCTATCGCAAGGATCGCGCCGAGTATCACAAACACCAAACCGAAGCCCGAATTTTTGTCGCGGCTGGCGTCTATTCTGCGGATAGATTCGATGGGCACTTCGCTGTATTCGTATTTATGCGCGTTGCGAATGGTCGTAATGACCCGTCTGTTCGTCACAGTGAGGTTTGCCTGATTCTGGTCTTTGCCCTCTTTTTCGCAGGCATAATCCCACGATCTGAGTATCTGTTCGTCTTTGCCGAGTTTCAACAGCATATTTCTCTCCTTTGCGTATTTGATTTTCGTATACGTTTTGTAATTTTTCGCCCGCCCGCGCGCGCAAGCGTTCCGCTTGACCTTGTGTCTTAACAGCGTGGGAAATAGACATGCGTGTAGGCTGTTCAACTTAAATTTCCAAATAATATCGGAGCACATTAAGGCTCTGTCATTTCGAACACACAACCTTATATTCGCTCCCCTTCACTTATGAGGGGGAGCTGTCCGCTCCGCGGACTGAGGGGGTGCACTTCTAAATAATATCAGAGCGACATATGGCACTGTCATTTCGAACGCTATGAGAAGCCCGCGAAGCGGGTTCGCGCGAGGGCGTAGCCCGACGCTCTGCCGAGAGTTCCCGCTTGCGGGAAACGGCAGATTAAGTGAGATTTCTCGCGCAGCGTAAGGAGCAACGCCGCGCTCGGGCACCGCTTGCGCCTTGCTCTATGCGCAAGCTCATCTCGTGCGGCAAAACAGCGGGTGTCCGCTGTTTTGAGAAACCCCGCACTCGACCCACCGTGGTCTGTGCTTGCTCTTTGAAACAGTAATCAAAAAACCGCTCGTTCGTTGCCTCTTGCGCACTCCCGCTACCCCTACCCTCGCCCTTTCTCGAACGGCGCAAGGAAGAACGCCGTTCTCGGGCACCGTTCGCGCGTGCATTTGCGCGAACTCATCTCGTGCGGCAAAACAGCGCACTGTGCTGTTTTGAGAAGTCCACACTTCGACCCTCCGAAACGGAAGGGGAGGGAATAGAAGAAAGAACAGGGGGAGGGAATACAAGGGAGGGGGCATCTATAATCTTCACCTCATTAACTCCGCTATACTGCGGAATAGACACGTTCGACGCGCTTTGCTTGCTCAGGGTGACAGTTAATATTTAAAATTTGCGGCGGGCGCATTAAAAGTTGTTTCCCGAACGTTATTGTTGTGCGGCAATGTATGCGTCTACGTCCGCCCTTACCGATGCGGGCACACCTATTACCGTTTTATCGATTTGTGAGTACTCTATTTCTGACTTAAGAAGTGATGTTCCCGAAGCAATGTAACGCACTCCCCCGTCTTCTAAAAATTGTAACGAAGCCGCCACGGTTCCATACTGCGCAAGAATGTAGCTTTTCGTTGCTTCATCATATGTGAATTGCGATTTATATTGCGGCTGTGAATAAATCTGAAATATAGTAAATTCATTTGCAGTCGCTTCCGTTCTGTTGATAAAAGAGCTTTTGGTAATTGCAGATACCTCCACTTGAGGTTCACCGTTCTCAATTATATATCCTTTTCTCCAACTATAATAGGCGTTGTTATAGCTGAATAAGTATTCCTCGCTTTTTTCTGTTGTGAAGGTACCGTCTCCCGAATCGTATTTTTCCTCTTCGGTAACTTCATGCAAAATGTTGTTTACAAGGTCAATTGCAACAGTTTGCGTATGCGTACTCCACTCCCCGTATTCTGCCGCCTGCTCTTTGGAATAGGTCGGGTATGACTTAGTCGTAAATGTGCCGCTTTTGACACTATCCAAATTAATTGTCAATCTTTCCGTCCATTGCGCATCGGTCACCTCTCCCGTGTCTTTGTCTTCACAAGCCGCCAAAGCGGCTACGCCGATCGCAAAGCATGCGGCTATGCCGAAAACAGCGACTTTTTTAAACAGTTTCATGTCATTCTCCTTTGTGTTAAATTATTTTAATTATAATCTTACAAAAGTAAGAAGTCAAGTAAAAATCTTACAAATGTGAGAAAATAATTATTATGAAGTGCACATTCGCCGAAAATCTGAAAACGCTGCGGCTCGAAAAGGGGATCGGGCAGGTGGAGCTCGCAAAGAACATACGCGTGAGCAGCGGAATAATAAGTCTTTGGGAAAACGGTCTGCGCGAACCGGGTATGTATAACCTGATTGCGCTGGCTGATTTTTTCGGCGTGAGCATAGATTATCTCGTGGGCAAAGAAAACTGACCGCAAGCGTTCCGCTTGACCTTGTGTCTTAACAGCGGGGAAGCAGACGCGCGTGTAGGCTGTTCAACATTAAACGGCGGGCGGGTTTTTATCCCACTCTTCTGCGGAAGGAACATTGAAAGGCGTTTGGCGAAATTGATAGACGGACGGGGACATTGAAAGGCGAACGGGGATTTATAACAGGCTCATACCATATATTGTGGCGGGTGAACGGCTATTTTGTATAGCACCCGCCCCGCCGCGGCGTTCGCCAAAAAAATTTTAAAATTTGCGAAAAAAAAGACAAAATCGCTTGCAATTATCGGGTGAATTTGTTATATTAATTAAGCGTTTACAAAAACGTTCGGGAGCTTAGCTCAGTTGGGAGAGCAACTGCCCTACAAGCAGTGGGTCACAGGTTCGAGCCCTGTAGCTCCCACCAATAAAAACAGTGCGGTCGATAAATGCGGGAGTGGCTCAGGGGTAGAGCGTCACCTTGCCAAGGTGAATGTCGCGGGTTCGAATCTCGTCTCCCGCTCCATTAAAATTCGTATCGCACTGTTTTTTTGCAAGGCGTCATAGCCAAGCGGTAAGGCAAGGGTCTGCAAAACCCTGACTCCCCGGTTCAAATCCGGGTGGCGCCTCCAAAAAATAACCACCTTTCGGGTGGTTATTTGCTTTTTATGCCCTGACGATATACTCGTCTGGGTTCTTTTCTTCTTTGGTCAATTGAACGTCGGGCGCAAGACGGCGCAGACAGAACTTGTAATACACCTGCTTATTTGCGGGTCGCAAAAGATTGATGCAGTCAATCAGATATTGCCGCCAATCCTGCCATTTGTCTGCATTGCCGCAATGGTTTATTTTGCCTATTTTGTAGTGATCTACACTGCCGTCTGCAAGAGTTCTTTCGATAAGTTTCAAACTTTCCGCAGGCTCAATCGTCGGCTCGAAGCTGGCAAACGTCTTAATGCCGTTGTCGTGCAAAATCTTCAATGTTTCCAGCCGCTCTTCGGGCAGACTTGCAAACGGTTCCCATTCGCGGCTTTTGCTCTCATCCATAAAAGTCAGCGTCGTGCCCACGGCTATGCGGTCGCCGAAAGTCTTAAAGACGTCCAAATCTTTCAACATTCTGCCCACGCCCTTTGAAAGTACGGCGACGGGCGCATTGTACTCGTTCAGAAGTTCAAGCGCGGCGCGCGTCGTGCGGCTGTCGTCGGCGTTGTTGCAGTAGACGTCGCCCACAAAAGACAGCAAAATCTGCTCTTTGTAGACGTTTTGACGTAAATCTTTTTCGAGATATTTCAGTATATCTTTGCGCGGCGAGGGGACGCCAAAGTAGTCCTCGTCCTTTCTTTGAAGGGTGTGCGGCGCGTAGCAATATTTGCACCTGTGGCTGCAACCGATATACAGATTGAGGGCGTACGGACTGTATTCCCGCGCCATGCCCGTTGGTTTGTAGATTACGCTCATAAACAGATTATAGCACAAAAACGCGCCAAATTCATCTGTTTATTATAAAATACCCGTAATGTTTCGGGAAATAATTTCACCCCTCAAATAAGCAGATAATTTTTTTGCCGAAAATTTCAGAAATTTTATAAATTTTTAAAAAAATTTTTTAATTATGACTAAACTTGTTCTGTTTTCTCTGTTATAACGTTTATATGAACGACGAGTATTATAGGGACGAGCCGGTCTATAAAATAAGACCTTCAAACGTAAAGGCAAAATTAAAGCCGATGTTCAAGACGGAAAACGGCTATTTTTCACCATATCTTTTAAACAAAAAGCCCGTCCCCGCAGACAGAGAAGGGTATTGTAAATACTTCTATATGGAAAGTTACAACACCGTGGAGGAGCGTATTGTCAGCGGTAAAAAGCAAAAAATCACCGTCTGCCGATCGCGCAAAAAGTTTGTTGAGGTCCCCATCGAGCAATGGAAGCAGTTGCACTATTTTGATTTGAAAGATTACGAAACGGCGCGCGACGAGTAAGAGGGAACGGAGTACGACGTCCACAGAAACGACAGGTATTACAACGTATTTGACTTCATGTTACAGCAGTGGGACAACCACAATCACGAGCAGTTTTGGATAAACGCAATGGACTTGGAGCGGGTGCTGAACAGTCTTTCCGACGGGGACTTGGACATCTATCTCTACGCCAAAGAAAAGCACTTAAAGCAAAAGCAAATTGCAGAGATTATCGGCAGGTCCGAAAGCTACATAACGCGCAGAATGAAGTTTATCGAGGACAAAATAGAGCGCGACATGATAGACGACGGCGAGC
>CANRDY010000007.1 GCA_947629515.1 uncultured Clostridia bacterium | reverse complement strand
GTCTCTCTGCCCTTATAAAAGCTCTCCCTCTTCCAGCTCATGCGCGCGCCGACCTTTTTATAAGCCAACAGCTCGTTCTTTATCTTCACGTAATACTGCTTGATTTCGTCCGAAGATTGGATAAACCTTGCCTTGAAACTGCGGTCGTAGGTCAGCGTGCCCGCGGGCGAGGACTCCTCTTCGGGCAATTCCGCCGCCGCTGCCGCCGCGACCGCCGCCATTTCTTCCATCTCCTCCGCCTGCTCTTCCTCGGTCAGCGGCTCGTCGGCAACGTCGTCCTCTTTCTTCTTCCTCAATGAAAATATCATCAGCACCAAAAGAGTTATTATCGCTCCCAGCATCAACGCCATCGCGACTATCAGAATGACGTACGCCGCCGCGCTGTTCATATCCACTGTCGCGCCGAACATTTTTATAGCGTTTATCATATGTTCACCTCTTCCTCAACACGGCTACCGCCGCGATCAATGCGACAAGCATCACGGCTTCAACGCCGACGACTACCACAAGCGGACCAACGTCGCCGCCGTCGAGCGAGCCGTTATTATTTGCAGAACCGTTGTCTCCCGAGCCTTCATTGCCCGAATCGCCCGTTCCGCCCGAGGGATCGTCGGGTTCGGGGTCGGTCGTCGGGGGATTGTCGGGTTCGGGCGTGGTCGGCGTCGTTACGGTCACGGTGAATGTCGTCGTGAACCCGCCGTACGATACGATTATCGAAGAACTGCCCGCGTTCAGACTGCCCGTCAGACTGTATTCGGTTATCGCGCCATAGTCCGAGCCGTCGTTGTTCGTGCCTTTAACCGTTAAATATTGTTTCAAACTGTCGAGGGTATCGGTCGTATATATCACGTTTTCGCCTTGCTCGAACTGCGCCGAAATGCTCTTCAGTTCAACCGACTCAACCGAAAACTCGCTCGTACCCGTAACCTTGTTATAATTGTCCTCGTCGTCGGGGGTGAACGTCCAGCCGTAGCTCTTTCTACCCGCTTCAAGGGTATACTGATCCCATGCGATCGTTCCCTCGACGCCGTCCGCGCTCGCGTAGGAGAGCGCGGGCAAACTGCCGCTCGTGTACAAGTGCTCGGGGTGGGTGAACTGCGGCGTAACGCTCGGCGTTGCCTTTGCAACCGTGTAGGTGTCTTTCCCCTCGGCAAAGGTGAACGTCACATCATAATCTCCGTTCGCGCTCGCGGCGGTAATGCTGTAATCGCCCGCGGGCATATCCGCGCTCAATTCGCCCGAATATCCGCCGTTCTTCTTCGTGTACGTGTACGTAATTTTGAGGAATTCAAGCAACCCGTTCTGCGGCGCGCTCGCCTCGCCGTACCAATTGCCCGCGCCGCTCCTTGTGGGCGTGCCTATTACGATTTTATCCGCGGGCGTTTGTTTGTATGTTCCCCCGCCGTTCACGGTAAGCTCCACGTTGATCTTCCTCGGCAGAACCGTGAATTTGGGACGGTACTCCTCGCCCTTCGAGTTATACCACTTGAACGTTATGTGTTTATCGTCGTCGCCAACGTCCTTGTCCTTTATGTATTCGACCCAAATCTCGTACGTTCCCGCATGCAACCGCACGTTTTCGCCAACGTAGATTTTCTCGCTCTTGCCGACGGGCTTAAAGTAAAAGTCGAAGTACTGCGCGTTGTCGCCGTCTTTGAACTCGGTCGTTCTGTCCTCGCCCGCAACGGGATCGCCGTCCTGCTCGGTGGGCTTCGATTTAATGGTGGCTATCTGCGCCAAAATGCGCGAGCGCAACTCATCTTCGCTGTGCGCGACTTCGCCGTATTCCTTGCTTTCGAACACGAGCCCGCTGTCCTCCGCGCCCTCGACGAGCGTTATATCCAGCTCCTCGTCGTAAATGTGCACCGAGAAATACCCGTACAGCGTGTTGTAGTTGCTTCCCGCTTCTACCTTATAGAACACGCAGTACCCGAGAGCCGCCGAAACATTGAGTTCGGGGTCGCCAGCGGTGTATTCTTTCCACGTTATGGGCTTGTCGCCGTCTATCGGCGTTCCCGCCTTTACGTCCGCGAGCTTTGTTTCAATATTGCCCCACGCGGAGTGTTCGCCCGCCTTGTGCGTTGCGACATAGTAATAGATCTTAACGTCGTTCCAGCTGTCACTGCCTTTTAGAGAGAGCGGGAACTCCGCTTCGCCGCTTTCGGGCAACTTCAGCTTTATCGGGTTCTTCTGAAAATCCGAATGATATATATAACTGTGGTTAAGGGCGAACTTGCCCGCCTGATCTATGTCGTCCTTTATGTCGGCGGGGGTAATCGTGAAATCAACTTTTCCCGTTTCTGCGGGAGCGTTGTAGTTTTTCGAAGTCGTTGTAAACTCCGCCCATGTCTTATACGTACCCGCGTTTTTGGGCGCGGTTGCGCTCTTGGTATATTGTGTAGGCAAAACGCCTTCATAATAAATTGTGCCCGTGGGCGTTGTGCCGTCCGCGCCGCTATATGTATTTGTAAGCGACGCCGTCTTTCCATTGCCGTCGTATACAAGATCGCCGTTTGCCTCCACCGAAGCCGTACCGGAGTAGTCAATGGAATTTATAGTCATTGTAAATGTGACCGCATCCCTCGTGCCGTCTCTCCACCCCGACGAGGGCGGATTTACGGTAACCTTATATACGCCCGCGTTTGTTGCAGTAATTTTATGGTCTGCGGCGTTCCACCAATCGGTACTGTCGCCGACGGCATTGTAGGTCGCCCCGATAATGGAGGGCAACTCCCATTCTTGTGCGGTTCCGTTATATTGCACGGTTTTTGCAAGTTGGTCACCCGTGGGTTTTTGATATGAAGCCGCTTGTGAAGCTTTTGTAAGGTTCAAGTGAAGCGCGGGGCGAACAACTTGCTCTTCGTTTACCCACATATAATTGGTTTTACCGTCTTTATCCAAATCAAATGCAGTGTGATATTCACCCGTAACGGCAGAACGCGTTAAAGCCCGCGGGGTACTGCTGCGTTGTGCGGCGGTCGTTTTCCACATGCCCGAAATTCCCAAATTACTGCCAACCCCTGCACCCGTTTCGGCTAATGAAGGCAACCATAATAAATCGTCTTTCCATGCAGTGTATTTGTCTTTATCGTGATAGTAATAATTTCCACTGCCATCATCGTAGAAATTACTCTTTGTCTCTGTTCCCCATGCGTCGTTATTTAAATCGTAGCTTATTCCAAAATTTTGAGCTTTTGCGCTTTGGTTGTATTGCCAGGCTATATAACGAGGGGCAACAAGATAGTCGGTTATATCCTGCTTCCCGTTCTCACCCATTGTGAACGCGGCGAATATATTATCTTTGCTTTGACTGCCGCTTTCAAGCGATTCTAAGCTCTTCCAATAATCGCCGCCGTTGTTCAACACCTGCGAACGCATATAACTTGTGCCGTACAGATTCAACGGATACGAGCCGTTATCGGGGTATCTGCCATTATTCCACAGCCCTTTATGCTCGTCGTCGTTTGGCGCATATGCAAGCCAAAGAGTTAAAACTATATCGCCATTATTTGCTATACCTTTACCCTCACCCGTAGGTGCGGTATCTATTTCGTTTTTATGACTGTCGTCGGCTTTTGAAATGTAAACGGCAAGCCATTTCATTCCGCCAAATTCAATTATAATATTTTTATTTGCAACCGAGTTTGAAGCAAGCGAACCGCTGTCAACGGCTGATTTTACCGCATTATAATCACCTGCGCCGCCGATAAGCAAAGAAAAAATAGCGTTAAGATTTTCACCGACAAAAGGTTCATCCTCACCTTTATATATTTCATTGACCGAAACAGCCTGGTCGGAGCTATAGGCGTGGACGGTTTCCAAAGGTTGCCATAATAAAGAAAACGCCGTCGTTATACTTATAACGAGGCACATGACAAGCGATAAAAGCGCATAAGTTGTAACTTTTTTCCTGTGCATACTCTTCTCCATAAAAAAATAAGGCGTGCCTTTTAAAGACACGCCGCATGGTATCTCTAAAAGGTTACCACACCACATACAATTCAGAGTACGACTTTTTTATTAAAGTTAACACATAGATATTGTAGAGATACGCAATGCCAACTCGCCTATCTACGTGTTAATTTTCAAAAAAAGTTACGCCAAAAAATTGGTATAGGAACACTCCTTTTCCGTCTCGTTACCGAAAAAAGAGCATAAAAATACCGCACTCTATATTCAATTGTATGTTATGTGGTAAATTTACTATACTCCATTTGTTAATAAATGTCAATACCTTGACCGAAATTTTCAAAAATTTTTTTGTGCGCGGGTTTGGGGGGCGGGGTGGAATATGTGGAATAAATGTATACGCGCGCGGGCGTTGATACGCCCGCGCGCAAAAAGTGCCATAATGTACTACGTTATTATTATTTAAAACACACCCCCTCAGTCCGCGGAGCGGACAGCTCCCCCTCATAAATGAAGGGGAGCGAATTGTTAAAAAATTATTTCTGTGAAGGGGAGCGAATTGGCGGGGCAACAGCAATTACGAAGTTAGAAACTTTGTAGATGCGAGCAGAACGAGGAGCGCGAGCATTGACAAGGGGAGTTTACTAAATCGTAAATGACCCGCAGTCAAGCGGAGCGCGACACCGCTTTATGTTGAACAGCCTATCCGCCGTATTACCTCTCCGCTGTTAAGACACTTGGTCAAGCGGAACGCTTGCGAAGCATATACGAAGTTTGCGGGAGCAAAACGGGCGGGGCAAAATAATAACCCAATAATTGTAAAATTTGTAAAAAGTACCTTAAAATCAATTGAAAATTGGTGAAAGGTGTGGTATACTGTGGTATAATCTTTTCAGAAATTTTCGGTTCGAGGTTTTTTCAGACTATGAATGAAGGCTTGTATATTCTCTATTGGATAGTCGTTATAGCTTGTCTGTCGCTCATTTTCCTTACGGCTCTTTTGACTATCTTTATAGTCATGTTCCAGAAAAGCAATTCCGACGGTATTCAGGGCATCACCGCTTCAAGCGAAACTTTCTTCGGCAAACACCGCGGAAACAGCATGGAAGCAAAGCTCAAAAAGTGGACCTGGATCTGTCTTGCGGTTTTAGCCGTACTTGCGATTACGGTCTACGTCATTCAGATAATCGCTCCGTAATCAGAAGCATTTTACCAAGGCGGCATTTGTGCCGCCTTTTTTCGTAACCTCAGAGGCACGCTTTGAAATACTCAAAAAAGAACGCCCGCCGCGGGTCGGCGCACCACAAAGGCGCGGGCAAACATACCAAAAAATTTAACTCTGCCCCCAACCCCTCTCACGGCAATTTTAACGGGCGAACCGCCGCGCGCGCAAGCGGCGCGGTAAAAAGGAACGCCCGTCACGGCGAACGCGGTTCAAGAGCGTTCGACCCCAAAACTGCTTTGACGGGCACGGTCGAGGGCAACGAGCGGGGGTTCGCGTTCATCATTCCCGACCAAAACGAGCATATATCCCACGATTTTTTTGTTCCGCCGCGCAGGCTGAACGGAGCGTTCCACGGCGACAGAGTGCTGTTTGCCCCCGTGCGGGGAACGGACGACGAGGCTGTTATTTTATCGGTGATCTCCCGCAACCCCGCCCCCTTTGTGGGAACGCTTTGCCTTGACAGGCGTTCGGCTTACGTCCGCCCCGACGACGTGCGTTTGCCTGTTTTGAGCGTTCCCCTCTCCCTGACATACGGCGCGAGAAGCGGCGACAAGGTGATGTGCGAAGTGACTTCTTACCCCAAAGACCGCAGACCCTCCGGAAAGGTTTTGGAGATCTTGGGCGAAGAGGGCGAGCTGTTTGCCGAAGAGCTTTCGATAATACGCGCGCACGGGCTTAAAGAGAAGTTCGGCGAGGGCGCGCTGAAAGAGGCGCGCGCGGTGTGCGGCGAAAAAATCTGCGCCGACGGGCGGAAAGACATGCGCGGCAAACTTGCCATAACCATAGACTGCGAGGACACGCGCGACATGGACGACGCCGTGGGGCTTGAAAAGAGCGCGGACGGCTTTACCCTTTACGTGCACATCGCCGACGTGGCGCACTACGTTGAACGCGGAGGCGAACTTGACAGCGAGGCTTATGAGCGGGGGACTTCGGTCTACTTCCCCGACCGCGTTCTGCCGATGCTGCCCGCCGAACTTTCGAACGGGGCGTGCTCTTTGAACGAGGGCGAGGACAGATATGCGCTCACCTGCGAGATACATTATTCTCCCGCGGGGGAAAGGCAAAGTTTTTGCTTTTACGAAAGCGTTATAAAGAGCTGCAAAAAGACCTCTTATCCCCTTATTTCGGCGTTGCTTGAAAGCGGGAAAAAAGGCGGATATAAAAAAACCGACGATACGGAAAAAGGCGTTGGGGAAAATCAATTTGCGGCGGGCGGAAGCGGAGAAAATGCAAAAGCCGAAGAGGCGTTGCGCGAACTTAAAAAGGACGATAGGCTTTGCAAAATGTGCGGGGATATGCTTGAATTAAGCGGGCTTTTGAGCGGCGCGCGCAAGGAGAAAGGCTTTATAGATCTGGAGCTGGACGAGCCGAAGATATACCTTGACGACGGGGGAAGGATAGTTATCCCCAAAGCCGAACGCGGCGTTGCCGAGGACATTATAGAGCAGTTCATGATTTCGGCGAACGAGTGCGCGGCGGAGTTTTTGAGGGACAAAAAAGTTCCCTGCCTTTACCGCGTGCACGAAAGCCCCGCCCCCGAAAAAGCGGAGAGCTTTTGCGAGTTTTTGAAAGCCCTCGGAATAAACGCCGACCTCGGCGAAAACCCCACCCCCATTGACTACCGCAAGGTACTCGACGGCGCGGCGGGAACGCCCTATAAGGAAATAATTTGCTCGGTGGCGTTGCGCTCGATGCAAAAGGCGAAGTACTCGGGCGAAAACCTCGGGCACTTCGGCATTGCGAGCGACTGCTATTGCCATTTTACCTCGCCCATACGGCGTTACCCCGACCTGTTCGTCCACCGTTGCATAAAGGATATTCTGCATGGAAACGCCGAAAAGGCGAAAAACCTGTACTCCCCTTTGCTTGCGGCGGCGGGCGAGGATTGCTCGGCAAACGAAAGGCGGGCGGACGACGCCGAAAGAGCCGTGGACGACCTTTACAAACTCGAATATATGAGCGATAAACTCGGCGAGGAGTTTTTGGGAAAGGCGTCGGGCGTGACCGAGTTCGGCGTGTTCGTCAAACTTGAAAACGGCGTGGAAGGGCTTATCCCCTCTGAGGATCTGCCGCCCGACGTTTACACGTTTTTCCCAGAAAGATTTTTGCTGAAAGGCAAACGGCACTCGTTTGCCCTCGGCGACGAAATCAAAATTATGGTCGCGGCGTGCGACCTCGGCAGAATGAGGGTGATTTTTGCGCTTGCGTAAGGGGGAAGGATCGCAAAGGCAAGCGGCGGTTCGACAGAGAAAGTAAGCGGCGGTTAAACAGAGAAAGGTGATATTATGAAGCAGATAGCATACAACAGATACGCGAATTTCGAGTACTTTATACTTGAAAAGTTCGAGGCGGGAATACAGCTTGAGGGCGCGGAAGTCAAGTCGCTGAGGGCGGGCAACTGCAACCTTAAAGACAGCTTTTGCCTTGTGGCGAACGGCGAGGCGTTCGTCAAAAATATGCACATACCCGTGTACGACAAGGCGGGGGCGTTCAACTCGCGCGAGAGCAAGCGCGACAGAAAACTGCTGTTGCACAAGCGGGAAATAGCCTCGCTTGCGGGCAAGCTGAGCGTGCAGGGGCTGACCCTTGTGCCCCTTTCCATTTATTTTTCGGGAAGTCTTGTCAAACTCGAAATCGCGCTGTGCAAGGGCAAAAAGACCTTCGACAAAAAGCGTACCATTGCCGAACGCGATCAAAAGCGCGCGCTCGACAGAGAACTTAAAAATTACAGATAAATAATAAGTCGCGAACAAGCGGCGCGGATATAAACGGCGCGAATGGCGACTGATTATAAACGGCGCAGACAAGCGGCGCAAATCAACGAGGAGAACATTATGAAAAGAAAAATCGAAACTCTGTGCGTGCAGGCGGGTTATGAACCCAAGAGCGGCGAGGCGAGGATCCCGCCCGTGGCGCAGTCCACCACCTTTTACTATCCCAAAACGCAGGATATGGCTGATCTGTTCGACCTTAAAGCCGACGGATATTTTTATTCGAGGCTGGCAAACCCCACGGTCGCGGCGTTCGAGGGCAAGGTGTGCGCCCTTGAAGGTGGCGTTGCGGCGATCGGGTGTTCTTCGGGAATGTCGGCGACGGCGTTGACCGTGTTCACCCTTGCTGGGGCGGGCGACAATATCCTTTGCGCCTCGGCGGTGTACGGGGGAACTTACAACCTGTTCGGCGTTACTTTGAAAAAGTTGGGCATAGAGTGCCGCTTTTTTGAAGCCGACGCGCCCGCAGAGGAAATAGAAAAGCTGATAGACGGCAGAACCAAACTCATCTTTGCCGAGACCATAGCCAATCCCGCCATCATTGTTCTCGATATCGAAAAGATAGCGAAGTTGGCGAAAAAGCACGGCGTGGTATTTGCCATAGACAACACGCTTGCGACGCCCGTGCTTTGCAGACCGCTCGAACACGGGGCGGACATTATAATACACTCCTCTTCGAAATACCTCGACGGGCATGCGGCGGCACTCGGCGGCGTTATAGTCGACGGCGGGAAGTTTGACTTTGAAGGCAATGAACGTTACCCCTCGTTCAACGTTCCCGACGAGAGCTATCACGGGCTGGTTTACGCAAAGCTCAAAGGGGCGTTCGGCACAAAATGCAGGGCGCAGATGATGAGGGATCTCGGGGCTATAATGAGTCCGCAGAACGCCTTTCTTTCGTACATAGGCTGCGACACGCTTGCGCTGAGAATGGAACGGCACTCCCAAAACGCGCAAAGGGTTGCCGCTTATCTTGAAAATCACCCTAAAATCGAGTGGATAAACCACCCTTCGCTGCCCAAAAACAGGTATTATGAACTTGCGAAGAAGTATCTTCCCAACGGTCAGGGGGGAATGATGAGCTTCGGAATTAAGGGAAGCGTTGAAAAATGCGCAAAGTTTTTGGAAGCCCTTGAACTGATAACGCAGGAAACGCACGTTGCAGACGTTCGAAGCTGCGTTCTTCACCCCGCCTCCACCACTCACAGACAGCTTTCGGAGGCAGACTTAAAGGCCGCAGGCGTTCCCCATAACCTTATACGACTTTCGGTGGGAATCGAAAACGCCGACGACATTATAAGCGATCTTGAAAACGCCCTTAAACGGGTGTGAAACCGACCCGAAAAATTAAAAGCGAGATGTAAAATGCCGATAGTTATTGACAGAGAACTGCCCGCGTACTCCATTTTGACGGGCGAACGCATATTCGTTATGGACAAGGCGAGGGCTGTAGGACAGGACATACGACCCATCGAAATTGCCATACTCAACCTTATGCCCACAAAGGAGACAACCGAAACGCAGTTTATGAGACTGCTTTCGAACTCGCCTTTGCAGGTGAACGTTACGCTTATAAAGACCTCTTCGTACAGCTCCACGCACACCGACGCGGGACACCTTGAAAAGTTCTACAAGACGTTCGGCGAGGTGGAGAACGAGAAGTTCGACGGAATGATAATCACGGGCGCGCCCGTCGAAAATATGCCCTTTGAAAAGGTGGCGTATTGGCGGGAATTGCAGGATATTCTGGAGTGGACCAAATCGAACGTCACTTCGACGATGTTCATATGCTGGGGGGCGCAGGCGGCGTTGTACCATTTTTACGGCATAAAAAAACACCCGCTCAGGGAGAAATGCTTTGGCATATTCGCCCACCAACGCGTGCTCGACGGGGTTGCCGAACCGCTTATGCGGGGTATTTCGGACGAGTTCCACATGCCCCACTCCCGTCACACTATCATCTACGCAAAGGATATTCTGCACATAAAGGAGCTTAAAATTCTTGCCTACTCCAAAAAGGCGGGGGCTTCGATCATAAAGAGCACGGACAACCGCAGAGTGTTTGTGACGGGGCACATGGAGTACGACCGCTATACCCTTAAAAACGAATACGAGCGCGACAGACAGAGGGGGCTGGACATAAAGCCGCCCGCAAACTACTTTGTAAAGGGCGACTCGGGCGAAGTTAAGATGAACTGGTCGTCGACGGCGAACCTCTTTTACATAAATTGGCTCAACTACTACGTATATCAGGTGACGCCTTACAATATTTCGGAGATAGATATTTGAGGGTCGAACGAAATGCGCCGCCCGCGGCAAAAAGCCGCGGGCGGCGCAACTGTTATTTTCAATCCAAAAGTTCTGTTTTGGGGGTGAAGCCGACGGTGACCTCTTCCCCCTCGTTCCTTTCGACCACGCACTCGGCGGTGTAGCCGCTTCGGTACGAAAGGAGTATATCCTCGATGTTGTAATAACGGGTGAGGGGCTTATCCTCAACTACCGTGTTTCCGTTCTTTATTATCATTCGCTTCAAAACGTCGCCATCGATAAAGCCGTTTTCGGTTTTCTTTATAACCATTTTGTCGGTTATTTCGGTTCGGTTGGTCGCCGAGTCGAAGCGGGACGACGTGGTGTAGTCGAACTCCGCGGGGAACTGCGCCGCGTAAATTCCACAGTCCGACGGATTGCTCGACATAACGCAAAAACCGCTCCGCATCGTATTGCAAATTCTGCGGACGTAGCTCGAAGGGAGGGCGAACGCCGTGTTTTCTACCCCGTCGGACGTCACTTTGGAGTTTATCACTCCCACGACCTTGCCGTTAGAATCGAAGAGCGCGCCGCCCGAATTGCCGCCGTTTACGGTAGCGTCGGTGCGGATAACGCGGTAGGTGCTCTTTTCGGCTCTGCCGTCGTCGTTGACGTCGAGGGAAATTTCTTCGCACTCCTTGCTGATTATGCCCTTTGTCGCCGCCATGCCGTCGCCGTCGGAGTTGCCTATGGCGAATACGGGTTCACCCACGTAAAAATTTTCGGACTGGCTGAACTCTACCGCGCGGAAGTCGCCGTTTTTTACAATGGAGCTGTTTGTGACTTTTAAAAGCGCGAGGTCGTATGTGAGACTTACCGCTTTTATTTCTGTCTGCTCTATGCGCGAAGACCTGTCGTTGTAGTTCGCGTCCATGGCGTAAGGATAAAGCCATATGTTTTGGGGAAAACTAAATTTATCTTTGTACACGACGTGGTAGTTCGTCATTACGTACATATCCCCCGCCTCTTTGTCGACTTCGACTATAAAGCCCGAACCGGCTATTGCCGAACTGCCGCTTGTGGGTACTATTATGCTGACGCTCGAAAGGAGCGAGCGGTTGATGACCGCCTGCATATCCGAAGAGTTTTCGATCTGCTCGCCCGAATAGCTGAGATACTGCGCGGCGAAGTCGAGGAAGGTAAGCTCTTCCAGCCCGCTCTTTTTGCGCTCTTCGTTTACGGCGTTGTATATGTCGTAAATGTTGGCGTCGGCTCCGTCTTTGCCGTCAAGCCCGTTTACGTTTACGCAACCGCTTACCGTAACGGCGCACATCGCCGCAAGCGCGACGCTCGCCGCCGCTAAAATAAATTTTTTCATTGTATGGTCTCCTTATTCGCGCCTTAATAGCCGCGTCCGCCGCTTAAAGTCGGGCGAAAGGTCGTAAATTTTCGCACAAACGTCGTGGGAAAGGTTCGGAAAAATTCCGATTCGACGGCGGTAAAAGTTGATTTTACAGCGTGACCCCGTTCTTTTTGAGCAGTTCGCGGGCTGTTTCGACGCTGTCGACGCCCGTTGCGTTTTTGATGGGGGCGAACTCCTTTTCGCGCTCCACTTCGTAGGCAAGGCAGCTGCCCATCATCTTTACCATGTCGACGACGAGCGTTTCGAACTTGTAGCCGCAAGGCTCCGCTGGGGTGACCCGCACGCCGTTTTCGACATGCGCTATCGCCTTTTCGGCGAGGTGATAGGGAAGTTTGCCCGAAAGGGTGGCGTTTAAGTCGTGCACGTTGAAAAGGTAGTTCAAAGTCACGCCGTAGCAATATAAAAGCTCGCCCTTTTTCTTTTTGTTTTTGAGCTTTTCGGGCATTTCGTAGTACTCGACTATGGCGGGTTTGCCGTTCTCGTTGCACAAAACGCCCACTTTTTCGTCGGCGTTGACCTTGCGCACGACCTTAGCCCCGCAACGACACCTCTTCATTATCGTCGCCCCGATAAAGCAAGGATCGCATATCCTTTGAAGCACGTTGTCTACGCTGTAAACGTTGAGCCATTCTATGTTGTCGCGCTCGATTATCTTGTTAAGACCGCTGTTTATGAGCGATGAATACCACCCGCCGTTGCCGTTGGGAGTTAAGGCGACCCTGTTCTTCCGGTCGAGGAACACCTTGCCATCGAAGTCGCAGGCGGGGGCGACGTCCTGCACGAAAAAGTGCACCATGTCGCGCGGGTAGCCGAAGTAGTCGCGCTCTTCGAAAAATTTTCGGGTGGCGTCGTTGTTGATGACGCTCGTCATTATGAAAAGGGGGAAATGTCTGCCCGCTAAAGATACCACGTCGGAGATGTTTTTCATCTGCTGTTCGAATATCGAAAGTTCGCGCGTTATTCCTATGTTATACATTCCCTTGGGACCGTCGAAGCCGAGGCGCGAGCCTTGCCCCCCCGCAAGGAGCACAGCCCCCACTTTGCCCTCTTCCAGAAGGCTTAAACCCACCGCCTCGAATTGCAGGCGGCATCTCTTTATGTCCTTTAAGCTGACCGCGCCTATCGGGGTTATTTTGCCCCGTTTTGCGGTTTTGCTCTTTTTTATGTTCTTCAATATTGAAAAATTGGTGTTTTCGATATCCTGCAACAGCTCTTTTTTCTCCTCGTCGGAAAGCTCGCCGTAGTAGTCGAGGAGCTGTTCCTGTCCGCGCTGTTTAAGATAGGTTTTCGCACGTGAATAATCCATATTTACCGTTCCCGCGTTTTATCGTTTTGCAGGGCGAAAGCAAAAGCCCTTAAAAAGGATCGCGCCTTTCCGCTTCCGAACAAGGCGGAAAAAGGCAAAAAAGCGCGCCTTCCGTTCATTCAATTATACGCCTTTAAGGAATTTATGTCAACAAATAAACAAATCTTGATTTAAGTCTTGAAAAATTAAAAGGTTTGTTATATAATATAATGTGAATAATAATATAATTTAACTTAAACGGAGAACGTTATGTTTTGTACCGAATGCGGGGAAAAACTTACCCTTATGTACGCCACGGGCGAAGGGCTTGTGCCCTATTGCAAAAACTGCGGGGAGTTCCGCTTTCCGCAGTACGCGACTGCCGTGAGCATGGTCGTCACCAACAGACAGCGCGATAAAATTCTGCTTGCCAAACACGTGGGACAGGAAGATTATATTCTGTTTGCGGGTTACGTTAAAAAGGGCGAAACGGCTGAAAAAGCCGTCTCGCGCGAGTTCAAGGAAGAGACAAAGCTCAATACCGTAAAGTTTAAGTATATGTCGTCGCGCTATCACGAGCCGCGCAACGTGCTTATGCTCAACTTCCTTTTGATGGCAGAGGACGGCGAACCCGATATCGACAGGAACGAAATTGCCGAGGTGAAATGGTTTACCCCCGAAGAGGCTCTTGCCGCCGTAAAAAAGGATTCGACCGCCGAATTCTTCCTTAAAAACGCCTTGGGCGAACTGAAAAAATTTGCCTGATAATTTTTGCGTGCAAAAAACAGCGGTACTTTTGCGCTCAAAAGTCGCGGCGCGCGTTAAAGGCAATTTTATTATACACTGCCCTTTTGGGCAAATGACATTAAGAGAGGTTCTTAAAAAATGGAAACATTCGTAATCGCAGGCATTGTCGTCGGAGTTGTTGTCGGAGTTTTGGTTTTGGCTCTCCTCATCTGGGCGATCGTCACCCGCAACTACTTTGCGGCGGGCAAACAGAACATTGCGGAGGCTTTTGCAACTATCGACGTGTATCTTAAAAAGAGATACGACCTTATCCCCAACCTTGTGGAGACCGTAAAGGGCTATGCCAAGCACGAGAGCGAAGTGCTCGAGGGCGTGACGAGAGCGCGCGCGGGGGCGCAGAACGCCTCTACCGCCGCAGAAAAAATCAAGGCGGACGGCGAAGTTACAAGGGCGTTGAGGGCTGTGAACCTCGTTGCCGAAGCCTATCCCGAGCTCAAAGCCAACGCGGGCTTCGTCAGCCTTCAAAGCAGTCTTTCGGGGATCGAGACCGAGCTTGCGCAGGCGCGCAAGTACTACAACGCGGTAGTAAAGGACTTCAACAAAAAAGCCGTCAGCTTCCCCGCAAATATCATTGCAAAGATGATGAAAGTCGAAAAAGCCGAATACTTCACCACCGAAGAAGCCGAAAGGGAAAACGTCAGAGTTCAGTTCTGAGGTCTTTATATCTGCGAACCGAAAGGTTTTATTAACTTCCCCCCCACCGCTTTTTTAAACGCGCGGGGAGTTTAAGCGACTTTTTGGGGTGAAGTTACCAAGCCCTGCGGTTCGACCGCAAAAAGAGGAAAATATGAAAAAGGCGAAATTTACGCCGATCTGTGCGATTCTGGCTCTGTTTGCCGCGATCGCCGTCATTTGCGTTACCGCGTTCACCGTTAAACCCGCGAGCGCGGCAACGCACGGCGGCGGCGACACCCGCATGGAGATCGAAAACTACAACGTCACTTACGACATATCCGCCGACTGCCTTATAAAGGTCACCGAGCGGATAACCGTCAACTATATTGGGTGGAACAGCACGGGCTTTTATCGCCATATCCCGACGAGTTCTTCCTATGTAAAAAACATTACGGTGACGGGCGTCGACATCATCGGGGAACTTTGGTACGAGACCGAGATAGTCGACAGCGATTTCGTAACTCTCGACATAGGCAACAGCACCAACAAACACGACGAAAGCGAGACCTATCTTATTACCTACGACTACGGCATAACCGATTTTTCGGTGGAAAGCGGACTGCTACCCCTCGTGCCGGTGGGCACGGGCTGGGAGTGCCTCATAAACAACGCCGACATAACGCTTATTCTGCCCGAGGGGCTTACACCCCTTTCCGTCAAAATGTATATAGGCAAAAAGGGAAGCACTGACAGCAGTACCGTAACCACCGCCGATATACCCGAAGTGAACGGACGACTGACCATTCACAACACGGTGAGCGGGCTTGACGCCTATAACGGAGTGACTTACGACGTTCAGTTCGAGGCGGGTTCTATACACACCAATTTCGACATGACCCCCTATTGGTTCGTGATAGCTTTGGCGGGGCTTGCGCTTGCGGCGATCTTTGTAAAGATACTCTTCTTTATGAAAAACCGACTTACGCCCGTAATCAACTTTACCGCGCCAAACAACATGGATCCCCTTATCATGGGCAAGCTCATCGACAACAAAGTCAACTCCGAGGACGTGACCTCGCTCATCTTCTATTGGGCGGATAAGGGCTATCTGAAGCTCAACCTCGAAAACCACGACGACCCCGAAATAATAAAAATAAAGCCCTTGCCCCCCGACGCGGCGGACTATGAGCAGGTGGTGTTTGCGCGGCTCTTCCAGACGAGCGACCACGTGCGCCCGAGCGAGCTGAAATTTGCGTTTTATAAGACTTTCGAACAGGCGACGAAGCTCGTCAACGAAAAGGCGAGAGGGCTTTATAAGAGTTCGAGCATAGGCGTTTCGATAATATTCGCGCTGTTGGGCGGCGCGCTCCTCGGCGTTGCGCCCCTTGTTATGGGGATAGTAAGGCTGGGGGGAAGCGTCGTATTCCTGCCGGGGTTCCTCGCGCTCATTGCCGCGCTCGTGCTGTACGGCGTTACGGAGTCGGTTCTTTACAACAGATATAAATATTCGGCCAAGAAAAAGGCGTTGTTCGGCGTTATTTTGGGCGTGCTGGCGGCGGGCTTTACGGCGGCGTATACCTTCTTTATACCCTTCTCTCTGGCGGAATTTGTGCCCAAACTGCTGCTCTCGGCGGGGGGATTTGCGTTCACAATGTGCTCGGCGTTCGTCATAGAACGCTCGCGCGAGTACAACCGAACGCTGAGCGAGATAGTCGGGTTCAGAAATTTTATTCTGAAAGCCGAAAAGGCGCAACTCGAAAAGCTGTTGGAAGACGACCCGCAGTTCTATTACAGGATACTGCCCTACGCGCAGGTGCTGGACGTGACCGACAAGTGGGAAAAGAAGTTTGCCGACCTCACCGTGCCCCCGCCCTATTGGGCTTACGGCTCGGCAACGCACGATATGTTTACGTTCATCTATCTCAATTCGCTTATACGTAACTCCGTTTCGACCATTTCGACGGGCATGATCGCTCGCCCCTCTTCCTCGGGAAGTAATATGCACTTCGGCGGGGGTTTTGGCGGATTCAGCGGCGGCGGCTTCGGCGGCGGTGGCGGCGGCGGAAGATAATTAAAGATAATTTGCGGCGCGTGCGCGAGAGAGTGCGAGCGACAACGGTGCTGACGGCGAAAATAATGTTGAGGATAATAAAGATATAGCCCCGCGCGGCAAAGCCGCGCGGGGCGTTACTTTAAATAATAACTGTCATTTCGTTCGAGGGCTTTGCCCGACCCCTCGCCAAAGGCGAGACCGAAGCGAGCGAACTTCTAATAATAACTGTCATTTCGAGCGAAGTAAGCGGACGCGCACGAAGCCGAGAAATCTATTCCGCAGTATAGCGGAGTTTTTATAAGGTGGTTATTATTTGGAAGTGATAACGCGTTTCAAAGTGCCCCGAGCAGACCACGGGGGGATTCTCTCACTTAATCGCCCGCGCATTTATGCGCGGGTCTCATAGCGTTCGAAATGACAGTGCCTTATGTCGCTCCGATAATATTAATAAATGCGGCGGGCGCAGTATCTGCGCCCGCCGCCTTATATCACTCCAAAAACCCTCACCCCTCGCGCTTCCAATAAGAACTGCGATAAGTATCTTTCAACATCTTCGCATTTTCTGAGGAGATGCCAACATTTACATCAATGCTATTACCAACCTTCCAACCATTTTTATTAGCGAATGTAACGGATGAAAGATCTATGCAACCATAGAACGCATCAGCGCCTATATAGGTTACATTTTTTGGTATAGTTATGCTTGCAAGTATGGAGCACCTCGCGAACGCCCGATTGCCTATAGAAGTAACGCTGTCGGGTATAGTTATATTGTTAAGGCGAGAGCACATATAGAACGCTTCATTGCCGATAGTTTCAAGTTTGCTGTTATCACCAAACCGCATGCTGGCAAGGTAATAGCAATTCTCGAACGCACTTTCGCCAATAGATGTGACACTATCAGGTATGCTTATATTTATAATTACTGAGTGATAGAACGCCTTATCGCCGATAGTTTCGAGTTTGCTGTTATTTTCAAAATACACATATTTAAGTTCGTAGCAACTATTGAATGCACCCGCGCCGATAGAAGTTACGCTCTTAGGGATAGTTATACTAATAAGATTTGCGCAATCACTAAACGCACCCGCGCCAATAGAAGTTACGCCGTCGGGTATGATTATACTTGTACCATTATAACCCGCAAACACATAATTTTTAATTTCTTTAACTTCTTGCGGAATATGCAACTCGGTTATAAGATCATAATTCAAATAAAGGTTTTTCCCCAAAGGGTTAGCGGTAACATTGCCAAAATCAATATTGCACCACGCCACCAAATCGGTTATGTAAAGTTTATTAATGTTATTGCAATTATAGAACGCATTTTTACCGATAGAAGTTACACTTTTGGGTATAGTTATGCTTTTAAGGCTTGTGCAATCCAAGAACGCACTTTCGCCGATAGTCTCAAGTTTGCTGGTAGTGCCAATAATTACTGTTTCAATTTTTTTATTTTCGCTGAATGCGCTACTGCCGATAGAAGTTATGCCGTCGGGTATAGTTATCGTTCCTTTAACTGCTGTAGGAATATGTATGAACTGAGTTTTAGACTTATTGTACAAAATTCCGCTTTCGCTTGAATAAGCTGTGTTATTTTCTCCGACATTAATGCGTTCAAGGCTTGTGCAACCCAAGAACGCACTACCGCCGATAGACGTTACACTGTCGGGTATGGTTATGCTTGTAAGACTTGTGCAATCATAGAACGCCATATCACCGATAGTTTCAAGTTTACTATTATCGCCGAAATTTATGCTTATAAGGCTTGTGCAATACTCGAACGCATAATCGCCGATGATTTCAAGTTTACTGTCGTTGCCGAAGTTTACGCTTTTAAGACTATAGCAATTATGGAACGCTTCATCGCCGATAGAAGTAACTCCGTCGGGTATGGCTATACTTTCAAGGCTTCTACAACTACTGAACGCATAATCGCCGATAGAAGTAACGCTGTCCGATATAGTTATGCTTGTAAGGTTTGTGCAATCCCAGAACGCATTTTTATCGATAGAAGTTACGCTGTTAGGTATGACTATGCTTTTAAGACTACTGCAACTCGAGAACGCAAAATTACCGATAGCGGTTACGGGCTTCCCGTCGTATATTGCGGGTATTATTATGTTACTATCGGTTGCCGAACCTTTACTGACCGAATATGTGTTATCACTTAACAGCGAATATTTTAGATTGACGGTTAAAGTCGTACCGCAATTTGCGCAAGTGCTTTCGCCTTTATTCAAAATGTGTCCATTATTGTCAACTGGTAATGTCAATAATTGTTGTTCCAAAATTTCGATTTTATCTTTATTAAAAAATTTTCCGCAAGTACAATGATAGTGCGCTTCAACTCCCTTTGTTGTGCAAGTTGCGGGCGTTGTTATCAATTCACCGAAATCGTGCGCCGTGGGGTCAATTTGCGTTTCGCGGGTCTCGTAATGTTCACTATGTTTTTCACTTGTGCATATGCGACCTTCCAAACCCTGCTTTGAACATGTAGCCGGAGAAATTACTATCCACTCGCTCCATACATGTCCGTCGTTATCACTATCAGTTTCGCCCATATCATCTGTATTATCACTATCGGGAGGATTAGTGCTTCCCGCGTCGCCCTCGTCGCCCGTATCGGGCGTTTCGGGTTCTGTCGTGCTTTCCGAACCTCCGCCCTCGGGGGTGTTAGTGTTGCCCGTACTGCCCGAGCTTCCGCTGTTGTTGCCGCTGTTGCCCGAATTGCCGCTTTGTTCGGTAGTATTGCCCGTGTTATCGTTCGGGGCGGGGGAGCATGCCGAAAGGGCGAAAGCAAGGCAGAGTGTTGCCGCAAGGGCGAGTAAAATTACCAAAAATCTCTTTTTCATAAAATTTTCTCCTTTGTGCGGTATAAAAAAAGTGTGCTCCCGAAAGAGCACACCGCACGGTATCTCTTACGGTTACCACACCTCACAAACCTAATCTCGAAAGAAAAAATTAAATTCAAAAGAGATACACAATGCCAAGATTGTGTAATCTTTCGAGATTTATGCAGTTGTGAAATGTGGTAACTAAAATATACCACGGCGCAAGCAAATTGTCAAGGGAATAAAAGAAAGTGGCGGCGTTTGCCGCGCCCGCGCGCGAAATGACAGTGCCTTAATAAGCTTCGATAATATTTAAAATTGCGGCGGGGGTTTGCTCGGCAAACCCCCGCCGCCTCGCGTTGAACAGCTTGCACGTTCTTCCCACTTCTCCGCCGTTAAGACACAAGGTCAAGCGGAACGCTTGCGGCGGGGAGCGATTTACAATCGCTCCCCGCCGCTTAAAAATTTTTTACCTTATTCAGATTTTTTCGGAGTAACTTTGGCAGCATGTGCACTTTTCTGCGTCGCACGTGCACCCTACCTTTATGCTTTTAAGCATGCAGTTACTGCTTCTGAAATTGTGCTTGCAGGTCGTAACGTCGCAAGCGATATTGTAGTTGATTTCGTCCATATTCATGCTCCTTGTATTATCAGTTTGCGCCGTCCGCGCGATTTTATACGTCGGAGTTTCAATCGGTTTTATGGCGAACCATTCGTTCCTCGAACCGTGCGTTCCTCGAACCGTGCGTTTCTCAAACCATGCGTTCCGAGAACGGTTTGTTACAAGAACCTTTCGCACGTGTTACGTTCCCGCCCCAACGGTTCAAACAAAAATAATGCGATCCTTCCGCTCCCGCCCTGCGGTTCAACCGAAGCATACGCCCTCAACACGCGCAAACCTCTTGACAAAAGCGTTGGCTTGCAATAAAATATAGATAAGGAGAAAACAATGAAAGTTATACTTTTACAGGACGTCAAAGGACAAGGCAAAAAAGGCGACGTGGTCGACGTGAACGAGGGTTACGCGCGCAACTTCCTCATTAAAAAAGGTATGGCGGAAGCGGCGACGGCGGCTAAACTCAACGACATTGCCATGAAAAAATCTTCGCAGGAGTTCCACAAGGCGGAAGAGCTGAAAGCTATGAAAGAGCTTGCCGTAACAATTAAGGGCAAGAGCTTTCCCGTGAAAATCAAGGCGGGGCAAAACGGCAAGGTGTTCGGATCGGTGACGGTTGCCGACGTGGCGGCTTCGCTTGCGGCGGCGGGCTATTCGGTGGATAAAAAGAAAATCGTGCTCGAAAGCCCCATAAAGAACCTCGGCGAGTACGAGGTTGAACTGCGACTTGCCGAGGGCGTGACGACCAAAATTATAGTTTCCGTTGAACCCGAGTAAGGGGAATGGGCGATTTTTTGGTGAAAGATAGTAAATGTCGCCCCGCGGCGGGGATAGCCCCGCCGCGGGGGCTTTTTTATGATTATTTGGAAATAGGTGCGCGTTTCAAAGTGCAAGCACGGACCACCTTGGGATTCTCTCGCTCAATCGCCCGCGCATTTATGCGCGGGTCTCATAGCGTTCGAAATGACAGTGCCATAATGTGCTCCGTTATTATTTAAAAATTGCTTGAACGAAGTAATTTGCAATTACGAAGTTAGAAACTTCGGAGATGCGAGTTATGCAAGGAGCGCGCGGATTTTGCGACAGGAGCGTACAATGAAGTACGTGACTGAGCAAAAACGCAAGCGCGACACCGCTTTATGTTGAACAGCCTAAACGCCGTACTGCCTCAACGCTGTTAAGACACTTGGTCAAGCGGAACGCTTGCGAAGCATATACAAAGTTTACGGGAGTTAAACGAAGAATTGGCGCAACGGCGCAATTACAAACCCACCGCCCAGCTCGGCGATGACATTGTTCGTGTAGAAGTATATCCCCACAGTGCTGCCGCCGAAATAGGTGTTGAAACACGACATAAACTCCATGTCGGCAAACTGCCAGAGCGTGTTGCCCACAAACAGCAGTATGGCAAGCACCAGCAACAAAACCACTGTCGCGCCGAGTATGCCGTCGATGACGTAGAAGGTCTTGCCCCTGCGCGCTATGTTCAAAATTCTGGGTACGAACACGGCGATAAGTATTACCGCTACAAGGAAAACAAGGAACACGCCCGCCGTTATTATCCACTTTGCGACGTCGATCATTCCCATCTGCATACCGCTCAACATTCCCTCTACCGAGGCAAGCGGTTCTGAAAGGTGTGCGGCAAGAGATTCCGCCGCGCCGTTGAAAAGGGTCGTTTGATAGACGACGTTATACGCGCCGAAGCCCGCTCCCACTATCATGGCGCAAACGATTATTCCCCATACGGCAGAGGAAATTCCGCTTGTGTAGCCCTCGCGGATAGCCATAAATATCATGGCGACTATGAAGAAATCGAAGATACTCGGCTTTAACCAAGTGAAGATCGTGCCCGCCAGAATTTCGTCCAAAGGCGGATATATGGCGGAAACGCGCGAAAGATCGAGCGCGGTAAGCACAAACAGCACTATCGCCGACGAAAGCACAAGCCCCTTTGCCGCTACCGTGAACCCGCCGAAGAGTCGGTTGAAAACGCCCGTCGCCCCGGGGGTGCGCAGGTTGTCGGCGCGCCGTTCGAGGCTCTTTTCAAACAGGTTGGTCAGAAGGTTCGAAAGCCCCAAAAAGGCTATTACGAAGAGTATGGCGCAGACTATTACCGTTATGCCGCCCACTCCCGCGCTGACGCCCGCGCTCTTTGCGATCAGACCGACGAGCATTGTCATTACGGCGGACAGCAAGAACTCCCCGCCCCACGTGGCAACGCGCGTAAAGCCCTTTACAAGCCCTACCGCCAGCCCCGCCAATGTGCTTGCGATTATGGCGCAAACCAATATAATTCCCAATATATCCAAAAAACGGTTCCTCCGTTTATATGATTTTGATTTGATGTGTGAGGTGATTATTTTGAGGTGATAATTATTTTTAAAATAGTAACGCGTTTCAAAGTGCAAGCACAGACCACGGGGTCGAGTGCGGTGTTCTCAAAACAGCGGACACCCGCTGTTTTGCCGCACGAGATGAGTTTGCGCATACGTCCCGCGCAAACGGTGACCGAGCGCGGCGGCGTTCCTTACGCCGCGCGAGAAATTCTCTCGCTCAATCCCGCGCCTACGGCGCGTGTCATATCCCTCGAAATGACAGTGCCATAAGTTACTCCGATATTATTTAAGTGTTACTTGTTGAAGTTGTCTTTTAACGACACTATTTCGGAGAGGATAAGTTTTGACGTGCCGTCGGGAGCGGTCTCGGTTACCTTTTTATAGTAGCCCGTGCGCATGAGCTGGAACGCCTTTCCATCTTCACATTCCGCAAGCGCGGGTTCGGCTTTGCCCATAAAAATTCTCTCGCTGTTCATGTTGAGCCGCTCGGCGTAGTCCTGATCGGGGTACTTTTCGTCGGTGAGCAAGGGTTCGTACTGTCTGAACTCGGCGTCGCGCCCGTACTTGCAGTCGACCCACTGAATTACGCCCTTTGCCTTTATCTCGGACTGAACGCCGCTTCCGCTCCGCGTTTCGGAGAAGTACGTGCATTTAAGCTCGCACGGCTGTCCGTTTTCGTCTGTAATCACCTCGTCGCAACGCACGATGTACGCCGCTTTAAGGCGCACGAAGCCGCCCTTTTGCAGGCGTTTGTATTTGGGGGGAGGATCGAGCGAAAAGTCGTCCTTTTCTATATATACGCTGCCCGTGAACCTGACGGGGCGTTCGCCCGCGCCGTCTTTGGCGGGGTTCTTTTCGAATTGAAGCTCCTCTTCGCCCTCGTAATTGGTTATTGTCAGTTTGAGGGGATTTATAACCGCCATTGCGCGTTCGGCATTCTCGTTGAGGTTGTCGCGTATGCAGCTGTCGAGCTGAGCCTGATTTACTATGGAATATGCCTTTGCAACGCCCACGTCGGCGCAGAATTTTTTGAGCGCCTCGGGGGGAACGCCGCGGTTCTTCAAGCCCATAACGGTGGGCATGCGCGGATCGTCCCAACCGCGGACAAAGCCCTCGTCTACCAGCTTTTTGAGGTAGCGTTTGCTCATAAGCATATTGGTTATGTTGAGGCGGGCGAACTCTATCTGACGGGGTACGGGCGCGGGAAAGCCCGCCTTTTCGATGACCCAATCGTAGAGCGGACGGTGGTTTTCGAATTCGAGCGAACACAGCGAGTGCGTTATGCCCTCAATGGCGTCGGACAAGGGGTGAGCGAAGTCGTACATAGGATAAATGCACCACTTGTCGCCCGTGCGGTAATGGGGCACGTGCGCTATGCGGTAGATGACGGGGTCGCGCATGTTGAGGTTGGGCGACGACATATCTATTTTTGCACGGAGAACCTTTGAACCGTCGGGGTATATCCCCGCTTTCATCTCGCGGAAGAGTTTGAGGTTCTCCTCTTTGGTGCGGTTGCGATATGGCGAGGGCGTTCCCGCCTCGGTGAGCGTGCCGCGGGTGGCGGTGATTTGCTCGGCGGAAAGGTCGCACACGTAGGCGTTACCGTCCATTATATACTTTTCGGCTATCTCGTAGAGTTTATCGTAATAGTCGGAGGCGAACACGAGTTTATCGTATTCGAACCCCAACCATTTTATGGCTTCGACTATGGAATCGACGTACTCGTAGTCCTCTTTGGCGGGGTTGGTGTCGTCCATTCTGAGGTTAAGCGTGCCGTGATAGCGATCCTTAACGCCGAAGTTTATGCACATTGCCTTGATGTGACCGATGTGCAGATAGCCGTTCGGCTCGGGCGGGAAGCGCACGGCTATTTTGTTGCCCGTGCTTTCGAATTTGCCCGCCGAAAGTTCGTCGTTGATGATTTGTTCGATAAAGTTGGTTGCTTCGGGTAATTGTTTCATATGAGTGTTTGGTTTGGGGGAAGCCCCGATAAGATGTTTTTACCTACGGTAAAAAGTTGTGGTGGAGATTATTTTGGAAATGGGTTCGCGTTTCAAAGGGCAAGCACGGACCACGGGGGATTATCTCGCTCAATCCCGCGCCTTTGGCGCGCGTCATATCGCTCGAAATGACAGTGGCTTAATGTGCTCCGATATTATTTGGAACATACCCCCTCAGTCCGCGTTCGCGGACAGCTCCCCCTCGTGAACGAAGGGGCGCGAATGGGCGAGGGAGCGAAGCAGTAGCCCGAACGAAGTTAGAAACTTCGGAGATGCGAGCAGAACGAGGAGCGCGAGCAGTTTGCGAGGGAGCGTACACAGAAGTACGTGACCGAGCAAAAGCGGAACGCGACAAAGTTATGCGACGCATATACGAAGTTTAACGGGAGTTAAGACAAGCCGACTATGCGCCCGCTCACACCATCAATATCGATTCTCTCCGCGCAAGGGGACTTCGAAAGTCCCGGCATAAGCATTATGTCGCCCGCGACGGCTACGACAAACCCCGCGCCGCCCTTATACACAACATCGCGCACATGCACGGTGAAACCCGTCGGGCGCGCCGTCTTTTTGGGATCGTCCGAAAGCGAATATTGTGTTTTGGCGATGATGACGGGCGTTCCCTTTATACCCTTATTCTCTATCTCCTCTATCTTGCGCGAGGCTAAGGGCGAGAACTCCACGCCGTCCGCGCCGTATATTTTGGTGGCTATGTCGGTGATTTTTTTGGTTATGGAATCGTTGAGGTCGTATGCGTAGTGCAGTTCGGACTTCTCTTCGCACGCTTCGCACACGGCGGCGGCAAGCTCTTTGCCGCCCTCGCCGCCCTTTAAGAACACGTCGGTGAACACGGCTTTCGCGCCGACTTCCCCGCACGCTTCAAGCACTGCATCGATCTCGGCGGGGGTATCGGTCGCAAATCGGTTCATGGCGACTATTACGGGCTTTTTATAGACATTGGTTATGTTTTCGATATGCTTCAAAAGATTGGGGATACCCCTTTTGAGCGCGGGGATATTCTCGGTTGAAAGCTCGGCTTTGTCTGCGCCGCCGTGCAGTTTCAACGCCTTTACGGTTGCGACCACGACCACGCAGTTCGGCTGTATGCCTGCTATTCTGCACTTGGCGTCGAGGAACTTTTCAGCCCCTAAGTCCGCGCCGAAGCCCGCTTCCGTAACGGCGTAGTCGGCAAGGCTCATCGCCGCATATGTGGCGCGAACCGAGTTGCAGCCGTGCGCGATATTGGCGAAAGGTCCGCCGTGAACTATGGCGGGCGTGCCCTCGAGGGTCTGCACGAGGTTGGGGTTTATGGCGTCCTTTAAGAGGGTTGCCATAGCGCCCTCGGCTTTAAGGTCGCGGGCGCGGATATATTCCCCGCTTTCGGATATTCCAACAACTATATTGCCTATTCTTGCTTTGAGGTCGGAAAGGTCGCGCGAAAGACATAAAACCGCCATGACCTCGCTTGCGGCGGTAATTTCGAAGCTCTCGGCGCGTTCGTAGCTTTCACAGCCCTTCATAGTCCCCGCGTTGTTCTTTATCGTAAGTTCACGCAAAGCGCGGTCGTTCATGTCCATGCAACGGTGGAAATAAACTTCCTTTATTTTGAGGGCGTTGCCGCGAAGAAGGTGGTTGTCTGTCATGGCGCACAGCAGGTTGTTCGCCGCAGTTATGGCGTGAAGGTCGCCCGTGAAGTGCAGATTTATGTCCGCCATGGGAACGACCTGCGCATACCCCCCTCCCGCCGCGCCGCCTTTTATGCCGAACACGGGTCCGAGCGACGGCTCGCGAAGAGCGAGGCAGACCTTTTTTCCCAAACGGCTCATGCCGTCGGCAAGACCTATCGAAACGGTCGTTTTGCCCTCGCCGCCGGCGGTGGGGTTGATAGCGGTTACGAGCACCAGCTTTGCCTTGGGATCGAATTTTTTAAGATTTATCTTGGCTTTGTACTTGCCGTAGAGTTCGAGGTCGTCCTCGGTAAGTCCTAATTTTTGTGCGATCTCGCGCACGTCGCGCATTTTGCAGCTTTCAGCAATTTCGATATCCGACAGCATTTACGACCACCTTAATAAATCTTTTGATTTATTATAACATATCCTCGGGCAAACAGTAAACCTTTTGACCGCATATTTTATAAATTTTATTAAATTGAGATTTAATTGCAAACGGGCAAAATTTGTGCGCGCGGGCGTTGGAACGCCCGCGCGCGGTAAAGTGCAATAATGTGTGACGATAATATTTGGAAAAACCCCTACCCTCCCCTCCCCCTTGAAAAAGGGGAGGGAATATGGGGAGGAGAAATTACAAGGGGGAGGAATTAAAGGTGGGGGTTCACAGCAGTACCGCACAAGAACGCTTAATTAAATGATTGCTTTTTGGGTTAGCGTTTCAAAGTGCCCCGAGCAGACCACGGGGGGATTCTCTCACTTAATCGCCCGCGCATTTATGCGCGGGTCTCATAGCGTTCGAAATGACAGTGCCTTATGTTGCTCCGATAATGTGCGCGCGGGCGTTGGAACGCCCGCGCGCATATATACATATTCAAGGTTTCTCAACAGTACTACTCCGTTCAGAACTCGATGGCTTTTGAAATATAACTTTCAAGCTCGTCGATGGGCAGGCGTATTTGCTGCATGGTGTCGCGATCGCGCACGGTGACGGTGCCGTTTTCGAGCGTTTCGAAGTCCACCGTTATGCAAAGGGGCGTGCCTATCTCGTCCTGTCTGCGATACCGCTTGCCGATAGACCCCGCCGAATCAAAGGTTATCGAAAACTTCTTTTTGAGCTTTGCACATATCTCCTCGGCTTTGGGGGAAAGGTTCTTTTGCAGAGGCAGCACTGCCGCCTTGTAAGCCGCAAGCGCGGGGTGAAGTTTCAAAATGTTGCGAACCTCGCCGTCGTCGAGCGTTTCCTCGTCGTACGCTTCCGAAAGCACGGCAAGCATAAGCCTGTCCGCGCCTATCGAGTACTCGATTACATAGGGGATATACCTCTCTCCCGACACGGGGTCGATATAGGTCATGGTCTTGCCCGAGAACTCCTGATGCCTCGAAAGGTCGTAGTCGGTTCTGTTGTGTATGCCGTTGAGCTCCGACCACCCCATGGGGAAGAGATACTGAATGTCGCACGCCGCTTTTGCATAGTGCGCAAGTTTGTCGTGATCCTTGAATCGCAGGTGTTCGGGATCGAAGCCCAGATCGGTGAGGAAGGTGTAAGCCTTTTTCTTGAATTCCTCGTAATATTGCCCGTCCGTTCCCTCTTTGCAGAACCATTGGTGTTCCATCTGTTCGAACTCTATGGTTCTGAAAATGAAGTTGCCCGGGGTGATCTCGTTTCTGAACGCCTTGCCCACCTGCGCAATGCCGAACGGGACTTTGGCGCGGGTCGTCCGCTGAACGTTGAGGAAGTTGACAAACTCACCCTGCGCCGTTTCGGGACGGAGATATATCTTGTTCTGGCTCTCGTCGGTGACCCCGCGCGAGGTTTCGAACATAAGGTTGAACGTGCGGATATTGGTCCAGTTGAACTTGCCGCAAATGGGGCAGCAGACATGGTGTTCTTGAATGTAGGCTTCCATCTCGTCGTTGGTCATAAGGTCGGGGTTGACCTTGCCCTTTGAGTGGTTTTCGATGAGGTTGTCTGCGCGGTGACGGCTTTTGCACTCCTTGCAGTCCATTTTGGGATCGGAAAACGAGGTGGTGTGCCCGCTCGCTTCCCACACGCGCGAGTTCATAAGGATCGCCGCGTCGACGCCGAAGCTGTTTTCGCTCTCCTGCACAAACCTCTTCCACCACGCTCTTTTTAAGTTGTTCTTGATCTCCACGCCCACGGGACCGTAGTCCCACGTGTTGCCCATGCCGCCGTAGATCTCGCTGCCGGGGAAGATTATCCCCCTTGCCTTGCAGAGGTTGACGAGTTTTTCCATTGTGACGGGGCTTTTCTTTTCCGACATAAAATTTTCTCCTTTCGTCCGCGCCCGATTTGCGCGCCGTAAAAAATGAGGGCGGTTTTGCGACCGCTTATAAAGGCGAACTTTTCGATCGCCCGACAGGGGCGAACTTTTCGACCACCACAATATTTTATTTTATTTATAAAATCAAGTCAAGCGTTTGCGGGGGATATGTTAGGTGCAGATTATTAGAATTGGGTTTTCGGTTTCAAAGAGCAATACGGAACAAGGGTTTTTTGGGTACGCGTTTCAAAGTGCAAGCACGGACCACGGGGGGATTATCTCGCTCAATCCCGCGCCTATGGCGCGTGTCATATCGCTCGAAATGACAGTGGCTTATGTTGCTCCGATATTATTTAAAACGCGGCGGCGCAGATACTGCGCCGCCGCACGCTTTTCACCGCAACTTTTTTGCGACAGCAAAAAAATTTCACTTGCGGCGGAACGCCGCAAATTTCACTTTCACGAAGTGAAAATTTCACTTTTTTGCCTTTGGCAAAAAAATTTGACCTTAATAATTATTTATCCTCGTCGTCGGTGGCGGCGGTCGATGAAATTATATACTTGTCGAGCATCGACATTCCTATCTTTTTGCCGAACGAGAAAAATCTGTCGCGCATGGTCTTTTTCTGCTTCGGCTCTTCTTCCACGCTTCCCTCGAAGGCAAGGTCGCGGCAGGGGTTGAACACCACGTACCCGCACTCCTCGGCATAGGCGAAAATGCTCTTCAACACGCCCTCGGCAAGGGGACGTTCTTCGCCGAAACTCTCTGCGAGGTTCAAAATGGTCACGGGTTTGATGGTCGTTATGTATTTGTTGCCGACGGCGGGAAGAAGCCGCGAGTCGAGGAAATTTCCCACTGCGTCGTAATATTTTTTGGATATCTTGCGAGCCGACTTATCCTTTTTGTTGAAAGGCGCGTTGAGCTGATACCATTCGAGCGCGACCGCGGGAAAACGCATTTTTATCTTTACGGGCGAAAGCAGCCAGCGCACGAACTTGCCTATTCCGCCGAACAAAAGGGGAATGAACTGTATGATGAGCGTGAATACAGAAAAAACTATCAATAGCACGTCGACGGCAAACGACGAAGCGTCGTACCCCTCTTCGGCAACGGCGAGGTATATCGCCGATATGGCGACGGCTATCGACAAGAGACGGACGACGAGCCGTATTACCGCAAGCGACGTGTGAACCTTTTTGGCGTTCTTCGCCCCCGCCTTGTTGCCGCACAGCGCGACGACGATGAGAATAATCGTCATAAGCGCGAACGCCCCGCACAGCGCGTACAGCGTTATTTCGGTGCTCAGTTCGAGCTTGCCGTGCAGGCTCGTGAAAATGACGAACGCCGCATATAATAGAGTAAAAATACAGCTTACGCACAGCGTTACTATGTTGATCCTGCGCGCTATTACGGCGCGGTTGGCGTATACGTTTTTGAGGAACGTGCGTATGTCGAACACGTCCTTTGCGAGCGTGAACGCCTCTTCGGCGGTTATCGTGTGGCGAATGACCCTCTTCTCTTCCTGTTCGGTCTCTTCGCGATCGCCGTCGGTTTCAGTTACATTCTTTTCGGCGGCGTTTTTTTCTGCGCCTTTCTTTTCTTTGGCGGTTTTTTCTTTGGCGTTCTTTTCTGCGCCGTTCTTTTCTGCGCCGTTCTTTTCCTCGATTTTCTTTTCTTTACCGTTCCTTTGGGCGGCGGTTTTTTCTGCGCCTTTCTTTTGTGTGCCGTCCGCCGCCGCGGTCCCGGCGTTTGCGTTTGCGCCCTTTTTCTTTCCGAACATATTGCGTTCCTCCTTCCGCGCAGGCTGTCTGCGCGATTTTGCGTAACTCAACGGCAACGCCCGTTGCCCGTACTTTTTTGTACCCCTCTATTGTATCATATCCGCGTACTCCGCGTAAAGCAAATCGAGAGAATTTTTTATTTGCGAAAGGCGGGCGGACAGTTCGCTCACCTTTACGTAGTCCGAAGCGACGTCGGGGAGGGCGAGTTTTCGATAGATTTCCGCCTCTTCGGCTTCGAGGTCGGAGATAGCCTTTTCGGTCTCCCTTATCCTCTCTTTGAGTTTGGCTTCCTCGGCGCGTTCGCGTTTGGAGCGGTAGCCCGCCGCGACCGACTCGCGACGTTTTTCCTGCTTTTCGCGCTCTTCCGCCTCTTTGATTTTTGCGCGCTCTTCGCCCTTTGCGCGCTCGTAAAAGGCGTAATTTCCCTCATATATGTTGAGTTTTCCGCCGTTCAGCTCGAAAATTCCGTCGGCTATCGAAGAGATTAAATACCTGTCGTGCGAGACGAAAAGGATCGTGCCGCCGTACTCCCCCAAGGCGCGTTCGAGGCTTTCGCGCGCGGGCAGATCGAGGTGGTTGGTCGGTTCGTCAAGAATGAGAAAATTCGAACTTTCGCTCCCCGCAACGCACAGCGCGAGCTTGGCGCGCTCACCGCCCGAGAGCTGTTTTACCTTTTTTTGCATATCCTCTTCGGGCAGTCCGCAACGCGCAAGCGCGCTCCGCATGTCGGTCTGCGTCGCCCCCACGTGCCGCCGCCACAGCTCTTCGAGCACGGTGCTTTCGGGGTCGAGGTTGAGGGCTTCCTGATCGAAATAGGCGCACTTTACCTCGCGCCCGAACGCTATATTTTTAAGGCTTGCGCCCATATTCGCGCCGTAGTTTGCGCTCGTCGAACCGCTTGTTGAACCGCTTTCGGGGGAATTGAACGTAACACCCGCCGCCCGCATAATATCTTTCAAAAGGCTGGTCTTGCCCGTGCCGTTCGCGCCGATGAGGGCGATCTTCCGACCGCGCGAAATGGTGAAATTTACTTCTTTGGCGAGGGTCTTGTTACCCCTTACAAGGTTCAGACCGCTGACCTGAAGCACTCTTTCGAACGACTTGGGAGCTTGCGCAAATGAAAAGGCGGGCGGCTTGGGGGGACGGTACGGCTTTACCGGTTCGGGCAATTTTTGAAGCTGTTTGACTCTGCTCTGCGCCGACTTCGCCGTGGTGGCGCGAACTATGTTTTTTGCAATATATTCCTGCATTTTTGCCCTTTCGAGGCAGAGAGCTTCGTACTCCTTTTCGAGGCGGGCGAGGCGTTCGGCTTTGAGCGTTTTGTACTTGGAATAGTTGCCCGCGTAGCAAACCACGCTCCCGTTTTCAAGCTCTATTACGCGGCTTATCGTTCTGTCGAGAAAGAACCTGTCGTGCGAGACTATGAAGAGCGCGCCGCCGAATGACGACAAATAGTCCTCGAGCCATGCGAGGGTGGGGATATCGAGGTGGTTGGTGGGCTCGTCCAAAAGCAATAAATCTGGCTGTTCGAGCAGAAGACGCGCAAGTTTCAAGCGCGTCTTTTCCCCGCCCGAAAGGGTGGAAATTTCGCGCCCGTAATACTCCCCGAACCCCATGCCGTTGAGCACGGTTTTTATCTTTACGTCGACTTCGTAGCTCCCGCGCGAGGAGATCTTTTTTTGCAACGCCTCTATCTTTGCCGAAATTCCGGCGTAATCGGGCGCGTTCTCGTCGAGAGCCGAAAGCTCCGAAAAAAGCCCGTTCAGTCGGGCGACGTCCGCAAAGTCCTCGGCGAACACCTCGCGCATTTCGGCGTAGACCGTGCGCTCGCTCTCGTACCCGCCGTTCTGTTCAAGATAGCCCACGCGAACGCCGTTTTTTAAATATATATTGCCATTTTCGGGCGAAAGCTCGCCCAAGGCGAGTTTGAAAAGGGTGGTCTTGCCCTCGCCGTTCGCGCCTAAAAGCCCCGCTCTTTCGCCCTCGTGGAGCGAAAAATTCACGTCCGTAAATATGCGCGTTCCGCCGTATGAAAAGGTTACGTTTTCGAATTGCAGCACCATGGTCAGTAATCCCATTGGGGAATGTAGCTCTTCCCCGCGCTTGAAAAATCCTGCACGAACACGTTTGTAAGCCCGTGCTCTTTTGCCGCGTTGACGACGGCGGCGTACTCCCTCTTTGTTATCCCGCGGGCAAGCTCGGGAAACGCCGAAATTTCCCCGAACGGGGTATATTGGCTCATTATCGAAAGGCGCACGTCCTTGGGCAACGAGGCGACGAATTTGACTACGTTCACCCCGTCGTAGGCAGCGAGCGGCAACACGAGGTGGCGCACTATGCAACCCGAAAGCATCTTGCCGTCCTCCTCTTTATATTGCTTTTCCGCCATAAAGCGCACGGCGGGAAGGGCGAAGTCGGGGTAGTCGGGGCGGGCGGTGTAGCGCGCGGCGAGCTTTTTGTCGGTGAACTTCAGATCGGTCAGCCATATGTCGACGAACTCCGAAGCAAGGCGCAGATCCCCGATATTTTCGTAGCCGTGGGTGTTGTAGACTATGGGGATCTTTGGGCGGTAAATTTCAATTGCCCCCATAATATCCCTTAAATAATGGGTGGGATTGACAAGGTTTATGTTCTCCGCGCCCATCTTTTCGAGCTTTATGAAAATTTCGGCAAGCTCCTCTTTCGTTATGTCCTTTCCGCGAAGATTGCGCGAGAGCGGGAAGTTCTGGCAGAACGCGCATTTCAAAGAACATCCGCAAAAGAAGATGCAACCGCTTCCGTTTTTATATGAAACGGGCGGCTCTTCATAGGGGTGAAGTGAATATTTTGCGATCCTCAACCCCTGCGTTCCGCAAAAACCCGCGCGCTCTTCGCGCTCTGCGCCGCATCTTACGGGGCACTGAAAGCATTTCATAAGATTATTATAATTTATTTGTCCGCGGAACGCAAGTTTTGTTTGACAATAAATATAAGTAATGTTACAATTATTGCAAACCATAGAGAGTGTGCGAGAGAACGGCTCGACGACCACACAGCAACCTGCCCTGCAAGGTGCTAAGACCGTACCGATGGGGACATATTGGAACACTCGCCCCCGCGGCAATAAAGCGGGGGCGTTTTTTTGACCGTGCACGCGCGGGTTATGTTACTTAAAAACGCGTTCGGGTTACGTTACTTGAATACGCGCTCGGGCGACGTTACTTGAAAACGCGTTCGGAAACCATGCGGCTTGCGTATGCAAAACCGCGGGAAAGTTCACTTAAAATAAATTACGGAAAATGTTAAGAGGTATATATAATGAAAAGATTTTTTACGAGCGAGAGCGTGACCGAGGGTCACCCCGACAAACTTTGCGACCAGATCTCCGACGGGATACTCGACGAATTTTTGAGGCTCGACCCCTACGCGCGCTGTGCCGTGGAGTGCTGCGCCGCCTACGACAGAATGTTGATAATGGGCGAGGTTGCCTCTTCCGCGCAGGTGGACTTTGAAAAAATAGCGCGCGGAATTATAAAAAGGATCGGCTATGAACACGGTTCTTTTGCGTACGACAAGTGCAAAATCGACGTTGCCGTGCACAGTCAAAGCCCCGACATTGCGCAGGGCGTTGTGGGCGGCGACGACATAGGCGCGGGCGATCAGGGCATGATGTTCGGGTACGCCTGCCGCGAGACCGAGGAGCTTATGCCCCTCCCCGTCTGGCTTGCGCACAAGCTGGCGGCAAGGCTTGCCGAGGCGAGGAAATCGGGAGAAATGCCCTACCTGCGCCCCGACGGCAAGACGCAGGTCACAATAGAGTACGACGGAAAAACGCCCGTACGTTGCGACACGGTGGTTATTTCCGCCCAGCACAACACAAAGGTGACGCAGGAACAGCTTAAAAAGGATATTATCGAAAGGGTCGTGCCCGTCATTCCCGCCGAGCTTTTGAAGGACACCAAGTATATTATAAATCCTACGGGGCGGTTCGAGATAGGCGGACCAGAGGGCGACAGCGGGCTTACGGGAAGAAAGATCATAGTCGATACCTACGGCGGCAGATGCGCGCACGGCGGCGGGGCTTTTTCGGGAAAGGACGCCACAAAGGTCGACCGCTCGGCGGCGTATATGGCGAGGTATATCTGCAAGAACGCCGTGGCGGCGGGGCTTTGCGACGAGCTGGAAGTTCAGCTTGCGTATGCTATCGGGGTAAGTCAGCCCGTTTCGGTGTTTGCCGATACCTTCGGGACGGGCAAGCTCGGCGACGATGAACTTGCCGAACTCATAAAAAGGGAGTTCGATCTGCGACCCGCCGCGATAATAGAAACGCTGGGGCTTCGCGCGCCCATTTACTCGGCGACTTCCGCCTACGGGCATTTCGGGAAGCCCGACCTGCCGTGGGAGCGCGTCGACAGAGCGTTCGATCTTAAAAAGTATTTGTGAGCACAAAACGCAAGGCGACGGTTTTTTGGGGGGAAAAGAGTGCGGCGGGGCGGGCTGTAAAACAGCCCGCCCCGCCGCATTTTTAATAATAACTGTCACCCTGAGCAAGCGAAGCGCGTCGAACGGGTCTATTCCGCAGTATAGTGGGGTTTTTATAATGCGGCGGTTATTATTTAGAATAGGGTTCGCGTTTCAAAGAGCAAGCACAGACCACGGGGGGATTCTCTCACTTAATCGCCCGCGCATTAATGCGCGGGTCTCATAGCGTTCGAAATGACAGTGCCTTATGTTGCTCCGATATTATTTTGAACGCACCCCCTTAGTCCGCGTTGCGGACAGCTCCCCCTCATAAATGAAGGGGAGCGAATGGGCGGGCGGGGCGTTCACGCAAGGGGGAGCGAATGGGCGGGCGGTTTCAAAATATTCCCCCCGACGCGTTGGTGAATAAGTACTATAAAAACCGAGTACTGTAAAAATTAATATAACCGTATGTCAAAACGTTTTATTTTTGGAAAAACTTATGATATAATCATATCATAAGTAAGTTAAACGACTTTTTGTGAGGTGACTTTTGATGGATAAAGAGAGCTTTGTGGGACAAATCGCCGATATCGATAAGGACTTCCCCCAATGGTACACCGACGTGGTGCTTAAAACCAAACTCGTCGATTACGGTCCCGTTAAGGGAACTATGGTCATTCGCCCCTACGGATACGCCGTGTGGGAGCTTATTCAGTCCGAACTCGACAAGCGTTTTAAGGCGACGGGGCACAGCAACGCCTACTTCCCCCTTTTGATACCCATGAGCTACTTCCAAAAAGAAGCCGAGCACGTTGAAGGGTTCGCGCCCGAAGTCGCAGTGGTGACCCACGCGGGCGGGGAAGAACTTGCCGAGCCGCTTGCCATTCGCCCCACGTCGGAGACGATGTTCGGAAGCATGTACTCGAAGTGGCTGCAAAGTTACCGCGATCTGCCCATTAAGATAAACCAATGGTGCAACGTTATGCGTTGGGAAAAGACCACCCGCCCCTTTTTGCGCTCCTCGGAGTTTTTGTGGCAGGAAGGGCATACCGCCCACGCGACCGCCGAAGAGGCTATGGAAGAGACCATGACCATGCTGGGGGTCTATAAGGAGTTTGCCGAAAACGTGCTTGCGATACCCGTTATTACGGGGCGCAAGACCGAAAAGGAAAAATTTGCGGGCGGGCTTGCCACCTACGGAATGGAAGCCATGATGAAGGACGGCAAGAGCTTGCAGGCGGGGACTTCGCACTACTTCGGGCAGAACTTCGCAAAGGCGTTCGATATAAAGTTCCTCGATAAAGACGGTTCGCAAAAATACGCCTACACCTCGAGCTGGGGCGTTTCGACAAGGCTTATAGGGGCTATCATAATGACCCACGGCGACAGCCGCGGGCTGGCGTTCCCCCCCAAAGTCGCGCCCGTGCAGGCGGTCATTATACCCATTGCCGCAAAAAAAGGCGGCGTGAACGAGGCGTGCCTCGCCCTCAAAGAAAAACTTGCGGGGCTTGGAATAAGGGTCGAGTTCGATTGTTCGGACAACAGCCCCGGCTGGAAGTTCAACGAATGGGAAATGAAGGGCGTGCCCCTCAGAATAGAGATAGGTCCGAGGGATCTTGAAAACGGCAAGGCGGTCATTTTCAGGCGCGATACGCTTGAAAAAGCCGAATACCCCATCGACGGCATCGAAAAGACTGTTTGCGAACTTTTGGATACGGTTCAAAGCGATATGCTCGAAGCGGCGAGAAAGAGGCGCGACGAGCGCATAACCTGCGCGAAAGACCTTGCGGGAATACTTGCGGGTGTCGAGGGCGGAAAGTTCGTAAAGGCGGGCTGGTGCGGCGCGCGCGAGTGCGAGGACAAAGTCAAGGAAGAGACCGCCGCAACCGCAAGGGTATTTGCCGAGGGCGAGACCGCCGAAAAGTGCGCCGTATGCGGCAAAAAAGCCCGGCACGTTATAATTTTTGCCAGAGCTTATTGATAATTTTTCGATAATTTTTCGATAATTTTGCACGGACTTGCATCGATATTTTTTGATATTTGGCGCGGGCTTTTACAGATAATTTCACTTAGCTTATTGATAAATTAACTTAACTTACAGATATTATGGACGGAAAATACGCAAAACTTAAAAGCGGGACGGATGTGCGCGGCGTTGCCGTGGGCGAGGGTTGCACGCTTACCGACCGCGCCGTCGCCGATATATGCGGGGCGTTTACTGTGTGGCTCAAACAGAAATACGGAGAGCGGCAACTTAAAATAGCCGTGGGGAACGATTCGCGCGTATCGGCGGAGCGCATACGCAGAGCCGCGTGCGCCGCACTGCAAGGCTGCGGGGCGGACGTGCTTTACACGGGGCTTTCGTCCACTCCCTCTATGTTCATACTCTTAAAAGAGGCAAACACGGGCTGCAACGCTTCGATAATGATAACCGCCTCCCACCTGCCTTACGACAAGAACGGGTTGAAGTTCTTTACCCCCGAAGGCGGGCTTTCGGGCGAAGATATAGACAAAATACTCGAAATAGCCGCCGAGGGGCGGTTCCCCAAAGGCAAGGGCGGGTATGAAGAAAAGAGCTTTATGGACGAATACTCCGCCATACTTGCGCGCAAAGTGACAGCCGAGTGCGGCGAAAAGCCCCTTGCGGGAATGAAGATAATAGTCGACGCGGGCAACGGCGCGGGCGGGTTTTTTGCCGAAAAGGTGTTAAAGCCTTTGGGCGCGGACATAAGCGGGAGCATTTTCCTCGAACCCGACGGAACTTTTCCCAACCACGTACCCAACCCCGAGGACAAGCGGGCGATGGGCTTCCTTTCGGAAGCCGTTAAAAAGAGCGGCGCGGACTTCGGGATAATCTTCGACACCGACGTGGACAGAGCGGCGTGCGCCGACAAGAGCGGCGAGGAGATAAACCGAAATTCGCTGATAGCTCTGCTCGCCGCCATGCTGTCGGAAAAAGGCAAAAAGAGCGGCGTTATAGTCACCGACTCGGTGACGAGCGTGCATCTTACCGAATTTATAGAGAGTTTGGGCGGAAAGCATTTAAGGTTCAAACGCGGTTACAAAAACGTAATAGACAAGTGCAGACAGCTGAACGAGGCGGGGACGTACTCCCCCCTTGCGATAGAGACCTCGGGGCACGCCGCGTTCCCCGAAAATTACTACCTTGACGACGGGGCGTACCTTGTGACAAGGCTTCTTATTTGCCTTGCAAAGCAGAAAAAAGAGGGCAAGTCGCTCATCTCCCTCATCGCTTCCCTCAAACGACCCGCCGAGGAGAGCGAGGTGCGGCTGGGGTTCAACTCCCAAAGCCGCGACTTCAAAAAAGAGGGCGAACGGGTCATAGAAGAACTTAAAGAACTTGCCGAACGCGACGGGGAACTCACCCTTGCGGGCGACAATTACGAAGGGGCGAGGATATTTTACGGGCAGTCGAACGCCATTGTGCGAATGAGCGTGCACGACCCCGTTATGCCCGTAAACTTCGAAAGCGATATAAAAGGCGGAAACAAGCGCACGGCGGAAAAGCTGTACGGAATCCTTAAAAGATATTCCTTTTTGGACTTGTCGAACCTTGAAAAATATATTTCGGAATAAGGAGAAACTTTATGTCAGTAGAGGCAAAAAGCGTAAACACAATCAGAATACTCTCTGCCGAGGCTATTCAGAAGGCTAATTCGGGACACCCCGGCATGTGTATGGGCGCGGCGCCCATCGGGTACGAGCTGTTCGCAGAGCATCTCAATTTCAGCTATAAGAACCCGAAGTGGGACAACCGCGACCGCTTCGTTCTCTCCGCGGGGCACGGGAGCATGCTGTTATACTCCCTTTTGCACCTGTTCGGATATAACGTTTCGATCGAAGATATAAAGAACTTCCGCCAGCTCGGTTCGAAGACCCCCGGTCACCCCGAGTACGGCAAGACCGACGGGGTTGAGACCTCGACGGGACCTTTGGGTCAGGGGCTTGGCAACGCCGTGGGGTTCGCCCTTGCGGAAGCCCACCTTGCGGCTATATTCAACAAGCCGGGGTATCCCGTCGTAAGCCACTACACATATGTGCTGTGCGGCGACGGTTGCCTTGAAGAGGGCATAAGCTACGAGGCGTGTTCCTTTGCGGGAACGCAGAAGTTGGGGAAGCTGATACTTTTATACGATAAAAACAGCGTAACCATAGAGGGCGACATAAACACCACTTTCTCCGAGGACACGGCAACGCGCTTTACGGCGCAGGGCTGGCAGGTTTTGAGAGTGCCCGACGCGAACGATCTGAACGCGCTCTCGAAGGCGTTGACCCTTGCGAAGAGCGAGCTTTCGCGCCCCACCATTATAATCTGCAACACCAACATAGGCTACGGTTCGCCCTTACAGGATTCGGCGGCTGTGCACGGCGCGCCCATGGGCGTTGAAAATCTTGAAAAGACAAAGGAATTTTTTGAGTGGAACTACGCGCCGTTCGAAGTTCCCGAGGACGTTCAAAAACACTGCCGCGAGATAGCCGAGGCAAAACTTGCCGCCGAAAAGGATTGGGGCGAGATGTTCGAAAAATACCGCGCGGCGTACCCCGAACTTGCGCAAAAATACGACGACTATATGCACGGACCCGACCCCGATTTCAGAACGCTTTTGCAAAAGCTCGACTTTTCCAAACCCGAGGCGACAAGGTCGTCGGGCGGCAAAATTCTCAACGAAATTGCAAAGGTTATGCCCAACCTGTTGTCGGGTTCGGCTGACCTTGCCCCCTCCACCAAGACCGAAATTAAAGACGGCGGATATTTTTCGCCCGATTCAAGGACGGGGAGAAATATTCACTTCGGCATACGCGAACACGCCATGGCGGCGATATGCAACGGCATACAGCTGCACGGGGGACTGAGGATCGTGTGCTCGACCTTCTTCTCGTTCTCCGATTACATGAAGGGCGGAATGAGAATGAGCGCGCTGATGAATATTCCCGTAATATACGTCATGACGCACGACTCGATAGGCGTCGGCGAGGACGGTCCCACCCACCAGCCCGTCGAACAGCTCATAGCCCTGCGCTCCATTCCCAACTTAAAGGTGTTCCGCCCCTGCGACGGCAGAGAGACGGCGGCGGCGTATATCGAGGCGTTTACGCAGAGCGCGCCCACCGTGCTTGTGCTTTCGCGCCAGAACCTCGGGCAGTACCCCGGCTCGGGGCTTAAAGCCCTTGCGGGAGGTTACGTCATCTCCGACGTCAAAAAACCGCAGGTCATTCTCATTGCGACGGGTTCGGAAATGGATATCTGCATGGAAGCGCAAAAACTGCTTGCCGAACAGAACGTGCGGGCGCGGGTCGTTTCGATGCCCTGTATGGAAGAATTCGAAAGGCAGACGGCTGAGTACAAACAATCGGTGCTCCCCCGCGAAATCAAGGCGCGCGTGTGCGTGGAAGCGGCTTCGCACTTTGCGTGGTATAAGTACGCGGGCGACTGCGGCGAAGTTATATGTATGAAAGAATTTGGCGTTTCGGGACCCGCAAAACAGCTGTTCGAGCACTTCGGGTTTACCGCGCAAAGAGTTGTCGAAGCGGCGTTAAACTCGATACGTATTGCAAAAAAAGGCAAATAAGCGATTATGCGGCGGGCATTTTGCCCGCCGCGAAATATATATATAAAAGGTGAATTATGGACATAGAACAATTATTTTTGAAAAGACAGAGCACAAGGGAATACAGCGCGAAGAGCGTTTCGGACGAGGACTTAAAGGAAATTTGCAGGCTTGCCACGCTTGCGCCCTCCGCGGTCAACTCACAGCCGTATAAACTGTTTGCCGTAAACGGCGAAAGGGCTAAGGAGTTCGCAAAGAACGTTCAGGTGCTCGGAAGCAACAAGTGGGCTTCGGCGTGCCCCGCGTTTATCGTTATACAAAAGGGCAACCCCGCCATTGTGGAAAGGCTGGGGCAGAGGATATTGAAAACCGAATTTCTGCCCATCGACGTGGGCATACTTTCGGCGTACATCGTGCTTGCCGCCGAGAATATGGGCATACAGACCTGCATTCTGGGCATGCGCGACGAAAAGGGCATTGCAAAATTTTTGGGGCTGGACGAAAAGGCGCAGTTCCCCCTTGTTATAGCCGTGGGCTACGCGCCCGAGGACTATCCCGTCCGCGAGAAAAAGCGCAGACCGCTCGACGAGATCTTTAAGGCGGTGAAGTGATGGAAAGGGCAATTTTGCTTATCGACGGCGACAACGTTACGGGCAATTACGCGCCCGCGATATGTGAAGCCGCAAACAAGTTCGGCAAGGTGTGCGAGGCGCAGATGTACTCCACCTTCCGCATCGACAAGGTCAACGACAAGCAGGGCAAGCCCGTTCCGCCCCGATACACCGACAAGGGCTGGACGGCGGAAACGCTGTATAAATACGGGATCGTGCCCAATATCATTCCCATATTGACCGCGGGAACGAGCACGACGGACATGGCGATTATGATCCACGCCGTAGAGAGCGTTTACAAAAACCCCGACATAGACGTGTATATAATAGCCACCTGCGACAAGGACTTTTTGCAGCTTGCGATGTATTTGAGGAACTGCGGAAAGAGGACGGTGCTCCTCTTCCGCGAGAGCGACTGCAAGGTGCGCATTGCGTTCAACGAGAGCGAGAGAATTTACAGAAGCGACGAGGCTAAGACCGAAAAGGCTCTCACCGTTAAGCCCACGGCGAGAATTGCCGAAAGAACGCCCGCGCAGTATGCCCCTCCCGCCGTGCGCCGCACGACAAAGAGCATTGTTGCGGGGGCGAACGGCTCGGCAAACGGATTGGCGGCGAACGGTTCGACGAACCCCGAAAAGGGCGACGGCGAAAGGGCGTTGACGGCGGAGTACCGCAATGCCGAAAACATGGTGGCGCAGTACCTCGAAGCGCGATGCAAAGCCGTGGGACAGTGCAGTTTGCAGACCTTGGGAAAGTACGTCAAGGCTAAGGATATCGACCTTAAAAAGCTGACGGGCAAGGCGAAGTTGCAAGAGCAGGTGACGGCTATGTTTTACGACTTCCCCGCGTTCAGCGACAAGTTTATACTTGCCAAAGCCCCCGACAAGGATACTATGTATTTCAGATTGAAGTGAGGGGAATTGAGGGGGAAATTGAGGGGAAGAGCGGTTGAAATAGAGGTTAAAAGCGTGCGGCGGCGCAGTATCTGCGCCGCCGCTGTTTTTTAAATAATAACTGTCACCCTGAGCAAGCGAAGCGCATCGAACGGGTCTATTCCGCAGTATAGCGGAGTTTTTTATACGGTGAATATTATTTGGAAGTGATAACGCGTTTCAAAGTGCAAGCACAGACCACCTTGGGATTCTCTCACTCAATCTGCCGTTTCCCGCAAGCGGGAACCCTCGGCAGAGCGTCGGGCTTACGCCCTCGCGCGAACCCGCTTCGCGGGCTTCTTATGTCGTTCGAACTGACAGTGCCATAATAAGCTCCGATAATATGCGCGCGGGCGTTCCAACGCCCGCGCGCGAAAATTTCATTAATGCGCTCCGTTATTATTTAAAACACACCCCCTCAGTCCGCTTTGCGGACAGCTCCCCCTCTCGGCAAGCCGTGAAGGGGCGCGAATGGGCGGCGGGGTTGCCGCGAAGGAACGCGAATTTTTTTATTTTTTTATTTTTTTCCTTATTCCCTCCCCCTTACCAAGGGGGAGGAATTGAAGGCGGGGGTTGCAAGAACGAACTGAGAAAGTCCGAAAAAGCAAGTTATGCAAGGAAAGCGAGGAAAACCCGAAGGAGTTTACAATGACGTAAATAACTGAGGGTGCCGCAGCTTGACACAGCAGAACGCCGCTTATTCGGGCTTTTCGGCAGCTGTACGAAGTTTAATGGGAGCTATTCTCCCTCGCCGTGGCAAGCATCAGCTTAATCCTGTTCTCCTGATTTACGCGGGTGGCGGAAGGATCGTAGTCCACCGCAACTATGTTTTCGTCTTTGTAGAGGTTCTTCAACGTGCGTATCGCCCCCTTGCCCGCTATGTGGTTGGGCAGACAGCCGAACGGCTGGGCGCACACTATGTTAGGCACTCCCGTCTCGGCAAGCGCAGCCATCTCGGCGGGAATGAGCCAGCCCTCTCCCATCTTTACGCCCTGATTTATCACCTTGTCGGCGCAACGGCGCAGGTGTTCGAAGTCGTGCACGGGCACGAACGAACCCTCTTTTTTGAACTGCTTTATTATCTTCTTCTGCATGCCGTGCACTAAGTTGTACACTATTTTATAGATGAACGCCTTGAACTTGTCTTTGCCGTACAGCTTGCCGTCGTTCACGACGTTGATTATGCAGTAAAGCACAAAGTCTATAAGGGCGGGAACAACGGGTTCGCAACCCTCGGAGAGCAAAAACTTTTCGAGATTGTTGTTGCCGAGCGTAGAATATTTGACGTAAATTTCGCCCACTATCCCCACTTTTATCTTCTTTTCCGCCGTGCGTTCGACCGCCGCGAACGTTTCGATTATGTACTTGTTTATCTTTTTGTACTTGCGCCAGCCGCCGTTCGCAAACTTGTCCACGACGTACTCCACCGCCTTTTCGCGCGCGCGGTCGGCGGCTCCGCTCTCCCTTTCGTACGGCTTGGTCTGGTTGTAACACCACATCACCGAGTCGCCGTAGAAAATGGAGTATGCGAGCTTTAAAAAGAGCTTTGCCGAAATTTCGAACGAGCTGTCTTTTTCAAGCCCCGAAAAGTTGACCGATACAACGGGCACGGTGGGAAATTCGGCCTTTATCGCCTTTCTTATGAGGGGCATATAGTTCGAAGCCCTGCAACCGCCTCCCGTCTGGGTTATCATGAGGGCTGTGTGTTCGAGATCGTACTTCCCGCTCTTCAACGCGTCTATATACTGCCCAACAACGCAAAGGCAAGGATAGCACGTATCGTTGTGCACGTGCTTCAACCCCTCGTCTATTACCGTTCGGTTCTCGTTTTTCAGCACTTCCACGTCGTAGCCCTCGAGCTTCAACACCTTTTCTATTATCAGAAAGTGCCACGGGAGCATGTCGGGCACGAGTATTTTGTGGGTGCTCTTCATCGACTTGTCCCACTTGGGATAATCGTTTGTGTAATCGCGTTCCTGCATCTTAGTTTCCGTTGTCGTCCTGTATAGCCGCAAGCATACTGCGGAGGCGTATTTTTACTACGCCGAGGTTGTTTATCTCGTCTATCTTTATCTGCGTGTACAGCTTTCCGTTCTTTTCCATTATACTGCGAACCTCATCGCCCGTTATCGCGTCCAACCCGCATCCGAACGACACGAGCTGTACGAGGTTGACGTTCTTGCGCGAGCACGCGAAGTTTGCCGCCCGATAAAGGCGGGCGTGATACGTCCACTGGTTCAGAACGTTAACTTTTACGGGTTCGCTCTTTTCGAACACGCTGTCCTCTGAGAGGACGGCGAGGTTGAGCGAGGCAAGCAGTTTGTTTATGCCGTGGTTTATTTCGGGGTCGAGGTGGTAGGGTCTGCCCGCAAGCACTATGATCTGTTTGCCCTGCTCGCCCGCTTTCCACAGAATTTCGTCCGCCTTGTTCCTTACGTCCTCGTGATACTTTTCGAGGCGGGCAAAGCCCTCCGAAAGCGCGGCGGCTATCTCGCGCGAGGACAGGCGGTACTTCGAAAGCGCGTTCTTCAACGCCGATACCGAGGTCTTTTTGTCGTTGAGGTCGAGGTAGGGCATTATGAAATTTCTGTCGTTGAGCCGCTCGTTGTTGGCTTTCAACAGCTCGGGATAGTAGGCGACGACGGGGCAATTATAGTGGTTTGTAGAGCAGTGTTCGTCGATATTGTAGCTCTCGCACGGCAAAAAGATGAAGTCGACGCCGCTGTCGAGCAGGCTCTCGATGTGCCCGTGCATGAGCTTGGCGGGATAGCACGCCGTGTCGGAAGCGACGGTGTGCTGACCCTTGAAGTAGAGCGCGCGCGAAGATTTTTCCGAAAGCACCACCTCGAAGCCGAGGCTCTCGAAAAAGCCCGCCCACAGGGGGAGCTGTTCGTACATTCCGAGCTGTAACGGAAGCCCTGCTCTTCCCCTTATTCTTCCGCCGTTTCGGCTGTAAATGGTCGCCGCGGGCGTCACGCACTCCAAAAGTCGGGTCTGCTTATAGGCGTAAATATCCAGCTCGTCCGAGGCGGGTTTAAGCCCCGCGCCCCTCTCGCACTTGTTGCCCGAGACGTACTTTCTGCCGTCGTTGAACCTTATTATGTTTACGTTGCAGTTGGAAGTACAGCCGCGGCAGTTTATCGACTGCGAGGTATATGTGAAGTTTTCAAGCTCTTCGGCGGTTGCCGTCGTGCTTTCGCCGCTTATCTTCTCTTTGGCGTATAACGCCGCCCCGAACGCGCCCATAAGACCCGCGATGCCGGGACGTATTACCTTTTTGCCCGTCTCTTCCTCGAACGAACGGAGCACGGCGTCGTTCAAAAAGGTTCCCCCCTGAACGACGATATTGTTGCCCAGCTCGTCGGCGGAAGAGGCGCGTATTACCTTATATATGGCGTTTTTGACTATCGAAGAGGAAAGCCCCGCCGAGATGTCGTCCACCCCCGCGCCCTCTTTCTGCGCCTGCTTTACCGCGCTGTTCATGAACACCGTACAGCGCGAACCGAGTTCGACGGGGTGGGAAGCGTACAAGCCCTGTTGGGAGAACTTGTCTATCTCCATTCCCATCGCCCGCGCGAAGGTCTGAATGAACGAACCGCAGCCCGAGGAGCACGCCTCGTTGAGCATAATGGAGTCTATCGCGCCGTTTTTTATCTTGAAGCACTTTATGTCCTGACCGCCTATGTCGATTATAAAATCGACTTTGGGGTTGAAGTGCAGGGCGGCTTTGAAGTGCGCGACCGTTTCGACTACGCCGAAGTCGGCTTTGATCGCGCTCTTTATGAGGTCCTCGCCGTAGCCCGTTACCGCGCTCCCCGCGATCTTTATTCTGCCGCCGCTCTCCTTAAAGAAGCGTTTTAGGTTCTCAATTACGATTTCGAGGGGCTGACCGTTATTCGACTGATAGTGCGACCACAGTATCTTGCAGTCGGGGGTGACGACCATGAGTTTTGTGGTGGTCGAACCCGAATCTATGCCGAGGTAACAATCGCCCGTGTAGGTGGCTATGTCGGCGAACTGCAAGTCGGTGGCGCGGTGGCGTTTGACGAACTCCGAATACTCCTGTTTATCCTTGAAGAGGGGTTTGCCCGTCACTATGTCGTCCGATCCTTTTGCCGAGGAGATTTTTTCGATTATACTATCTATGCTCTCGCTCTGCACGTTCGCCGCGTACAACGCCGCCCCTATCGCCATAAAGCAAGGGGCGTTTTCGGGGAATACGGCGTTCTCGTCCGAAAGGTGCAAGGTCTCTTTGAACGCCTTTCTCAGCCCCTTCAAAAAGTATAAAGGACCGCCCAAAAAGAGCACTTTGCCCTTGATTTTTCTGCCTTGCGCAAGTCCCGAGACGGTCTGATCGACGACTGCCTGAAATATCGAAGCCGAAATATCCTCTTTGCTCGCGCCCTGATTCAAAAGGGGCTGGATATCGGATTTTGCGAACACGCCGCAACGCGAGGCGATGGGATAGACCTTGTTTGCGCGCAGGGCGTATTCGTCCATTTGGCTTACGGAGATGTTGAGAAGGGTCGCCATCTGATCGATGAACGCGCCCGTTCCGCCCGCACAGCTGCCGTTCATGCGCTGTTCGGTTCCCCCCGTTACAAAGATTATCTTTGCGTCCTCGCCGCCAAGCTCTATAGCCGCGTCCGTATCGGGGTGGAATTTGCGAATGGCGACGAACGCCGCCTGCACTTCCTGCACGAACGGCACGCCGCTGCGCTGTGAAAGCCCCAGCCCCGCGCTGCCCGTTATGCACGCCGCAAAGGGTTCGCCGTCGCCGCCGAATTGTTCGCGGATCTTTTCAAGCTCCGCAAGGACGGTCTCTTTGACCTTGGAAAAATGGCGCACGTACGAGCCGTATAATATTTTATCACCGTCGATCACCGCCGCCTTTACGGTGGTTGACCCGACGTCTATTCCCAAAAGTTTCGACATTTTTAAGCCCGATTGAAAGTTTTTTGTGATTTGAATTTTAAATTGGAGTTTTTGAAGTTTTGAATTGAGTTTTGAAGTCCGATTGTTGCTCGGGAGCGACCGATTTTTAAGTGCTTTTTAAGTCTGATCGCTGTTCGGGAACGACCGATTTTTAAGCCCGATTGAAATAGAAAATACTTTTAATTATATAACGTTCATTTTATTATATCATAATTAAAAGCCGCTTGACAAATTTCTAAGCGGCTAAATTTTGTTAAATTCCAATGAAATTGTTTTGGGGGCAACGTTTGCGCGGTGGCGTTGGAGCGGGCGTTGGCGTAACATTTGCGCGCGGGCGTTGGAGCGGCATAACGTTTGCGCGCGGGCGCGGCTGCCAACAGCCGCGCCCGCGCGCTTTCTGATAATAAACTGTCACCCTGAGCAAGCGAAGCGTGTCGAACGGGTCTATTCCGCAGTATAGCGGAGTTTTTGTAATGTGAAGGTGATTTTATAATTCTACTTTTTTATTGCCTCCCTTATTTTTCGGAGAAATTCTTTTGCTTGCTCACTGAGTTTTGAATCGCCTTGCTCAACAGCTTTTTCGAGCCAATAAGCTGCATTGGCAAAACTCTGCGGGACACCGCAACCTGTTGCATAAGAAGCCCCTAAATGACATTGCGCTTCGGCATACCCTTGATTTGCGGCTTTTGTGTACCATTCGACTGCCTTTACGTAATCTTGTTCCACGCCGCAACCTTTTTCATAACAAATGCCTAAATTATATTGCGCCGAAATATGACCTTGTTCCGCGGCTTTTCTAAACCACTCAATTGCCTTTGTGTAGTCTTGCGGAACACCTTGACCATGATAATAACAAACACCTAAATTGTATTGCGCCGAAATATAACCTTGTTCCGCGGCTTTTGTATACCACTCGACTGCCTTTGTGTAGTCTTGCGGAACACCTTGACCACTGTCATAACAAACGCCTAAATGATATTGCGCCGAAGCATCCCCCTGTTCTGCGGCTTTTGTATACCACTCTGCCGCCTTTACAAAGTCCTGCTGTACACCGCGACCATTATAATAACAAACACCTAAACTGTTTTGTGCATAAGCAAGCCCTTGCTCTGCGGCTTTTTCAAACCATTCCGCTGCTTTTGCATAGTCTCGCGAAACACCGTGACCGTAATAATGACATTCACCTAACCCATTCTGCGCTTCGACATGTCCTTGCTCTGCGGCTTTTTCAAGCCAATTAAGTGCCTTTCGATAGTCTTGCGGTACACCGCGACCATTATAATAACAAACACCTAAATTATATTGTGCCACGGCATTCCCTTGTTTTGCGGCTTTTATATACCACTTCACAGCCATTTTCATATTTTTACTACCGCCAAGATCATGAAAGCAAGCACCTAAATTAAACTGCGCCATCGCAGACCCTTTCTTTGCGGCTTTTTGATAGAAGATGATAGCTTTCTTTAAATCTTGCGGAACACCATGACCAAAAACGTAGCAATATCCCAAATTATTTTGCGCCAAAATGTTCCCTCGTTTGGCGGCTTTCGTGTACCACTCAACCGCTTTTACGTAGTCTTGTTGAACGCCGCAACCAAAATCATAACAAAGACCTATATAATACTGCGCTTGTGGGTCGCCAGCGACCGCACGGTCGTAGTTCTCGTTAAAGGTGTTGTCGTTAATTTCGCCGTCTATCACGGGCGATTTGCTGAATTGTTCGTCCATACTCTTCTCCTTGTTTTTGGTGAATTTTGCATATACGCCAGTGTTTATATTATCATTATAGCATGTCAATGTCGGCAAGTCAACCGCTTTCAAAATTATTCGTAAAAATGAGAAACGGGAAAAATAAGCGGGAGAGAGAAAAAGAGAGTGCGCGCGGGCGCGGCTGCCAACAGCCGCGCCCGCGCGCTTTCTGATAATATCGGAGCACATTAAGGCACTGTCATTTCGAACGCTATGAGACCCGCGCATAAATGCGCGGGCGATTAAGTGAGAGAATCCCCCCGTGGTCCGTGCTTGCACTTTGAAACGCGTTATCACTTCCAAATAATATTCACCTTATAAAAAACTCCGTTATACTGCGGAATAGACCCGTTCGACGCGCTTCGCTTGCTCAGGGTGACAGTTATTATTTAAATGTGCGGCGGGTCTTGCCCTTATACTTGCTCTTGGTCGCCATTCCGCCGCGGATATGACGTTCTTTTAAGTTCTTGTCGAGCACGCGCCTGACGCTTGCATACAGCCGCGAGTCAATTCCCTCCAACCGCTCCGTCACGTCCTTGTGTGCAGTCGTCCAAGTCGGGAACGGTCGTCTCCTCCGCGGCTTCACTTTCAATCGGAATGGCGTTCTCCAAGCCGAGTTCGGAATTTAATTGCAGGAAAATGTCCACATTGCCGTCATGATCGACTTCGATACGCCTCACGATGCGTTTGAGCTGTGCGTTCGTCATCTGCGACACGTCGGCGATGTCCGCAATAGTGCGGAATGTCTTTTTCAGAACGCCGTCCAGCCGCTCGTGCATCGTCATACGGCTCTCTATCATTTTCAGTTCCGCTTCGAGGGATTCCTTCTTCTGCTTCGCGCCCAGTAGACGCTCGTTGAGTTCCTCGCGCGAGATCAGATCGTCGGTGTAGAGGTCCATGTACTTCTCCCGCGTCTTTTCGAGCCTTTGAAGTTCCGCCCTCACCTCTTTCCCCATTTCGACGTTCTCCTCTTTCTCCCGATAGACCTTCTTAAACTCTGCGGTCACATAATCTATCACGTTTTTCTGGTGGGACAATATGTAGGCAAAATAGTCGGAGATCACCTCTATGAGTTCCTTTTCGTCGATCACGGTGCGATTGGGGCAGCTGTCCGCGCCGTTTCCATTCCGCCCCGAACACACCCATGTGACGTATGTATTCTTATAGGTGCGCTCGACGCGGCGGAACGACCACCCGCAGTCCTTGCACTTGATCAGCGTGGAAAACAAATATTGATTGCTGTGCCGCGTCTTGTCGAGTTTGAACGTCTGCCCACGCGCACAGATGATTTTCTGCGCCTTGTCGAAAACGTCTTGATTGACAATTCGCAGGCTCTCCTTTTCGGTGATAAGCCATTCCGATTCGTCCTTGCATTTGCGCTGTCCCGTCAGAAAATCGGAAATCTCCTGCTTTCCGTTGACGACTTTCCCCGTATAAATTTCATTTGTCAAGATGCGCATGACTGCATTTGGCGACCACGCGCAATTTCGCTTTGTCTTGATTCCCCTCGCGTTGAGCGTCTGCGCGATTTTCATCGCGCCGTCCTCATTCTCGCAATACCGCCGGAAAATCTCCCGAACGATCTCCGCCTCTTTCTCGTTGATCGCAAGGTCGAACAGTTCGCCCTTCGTCTTGTCATAGCCAAAGACGATGTTGGGGACCTTCCCCTTTTCGGCGTTGACTTTCTTCCCGAACTTGACGCGCTTGGACATATTTGCACTCTCCTCCTGCGCAAGCGCGCCGAAGATTGTCAGCACAAATTCGCTGTTCCCCATGCTCGTCATATTCGCCGTCAGAAACTGCGTCTCGATGCCGAGCGATTTCAGCTTGCGGATGTTTTGGAGCAGATCAACCGTGTTCCGCGCAAAGCGGGAAATGTCTTTGACGACGACAAGCTCAAACACGCCGCGCTCGGCATCCGCCATCATGCGCAGAAATTCCTTGCGGTTCTTGATCTTTGTCCCCGAAATTCCCTCATCGGCATACAGGCGCACGAGAGTGTTCCCCGTGCGCTGCGTGTATTCCGAAAAGAATTTTTTTTGCGTCTCCAAACTGTTGAGTTGATCTTGCTTGTCCGTCGAAACCCTGCAATATGCCGCGATATTCATTTTTTCCTCCGTACTTCAATCGGTTGGCTTGAATCATTTTCTTCCTCGGACGATGTGTTGATTTCATCATCCTTCAAGCCGTCCTCTACTTTTTTCTTGTTCGCTTCCACACAGACGAGAAGCAGTTCCTTAATTAATTTTTCGGGAGTAGCCGTAACATGAAAACGATAATTCAGTTTTGGCTTGTCCACCCGCCGTCCTCCCAATCTTTTGGTATAATTTATGACGTCGGTTCGACAAAAATCACCCCCGAAAGGTAATTTCTCTTTATTTTTCGATAACTCTTGACAATTTATTTCTCTTTGTTCCAAGTATTCTTATTCGGGCAGAAGTACGGCTCAAATCGCCGCGCCCTTATAGCTTTGAATACTATGTTCTCTTTCCATCGCATTTCCTCCTTTTTATAAAAATCGCTACTCGGTTTTCTTCATCGCCTCCAATTCCGAAGGGAAGAAGTCGTCGTATCCGTCCATAATCTTACCGAGCGAAAGATTACGTTCGCCTGCATCGTCCAACAAGGCTTTGTAGCCTGCTTCTATGAGTTGGACTTTGGTATAGCCGTACTTTTCGAGAAAGGCATTGATTTGCTCCGCTTTCTCGCGGGGAACGCTCGTTCCCCAAGTGGCGTTCTTCGCTTTGCGCTCCGCTTTGTGTTTCTCCTCATAACGCTTGTCCTTGATTGCTCTCGGTGTCTTTTCCATAATTACCTCCGCAAAATATATGTGTCGTATGAATACGATTATATCTTTTTCTTTGAGGTGTGTCAAGAGATTCAGGCGGGATTCTTAAAAGCCGTCGTAATAAAGTTCGTCGTAAAGGTCGCCATCTGTCCGATGGTAACGCTTACGTTGACTTTCCACCGTGTTCTTAATGAGGGAGAAGCTCTCGCCGCGCTTCGCTCCATACTTCTCGGACACGGTTTGAAAGAAGTCCTCTTGTAGCGCGGAGTATGACACAAGCCCGCCGCGCGCCTTCCAAAATGCGCTGTGAGAAAGCAAGGGATCGTCTATCTCTTCCCGATACCTATACATAGGCATATCGTATTCATCGCGCATTTGAAGTCCGTTTCCCGCCTCACTTCTGTCGTCGCTCATAATCTTCTCATTCCACACTTCGGTGACGGGAAGATAATAGACAAATAAGTTTCGCCTGTTCGGTTCAGTGACGATCACGGCGCAGATGATGTTCTCATGTGTGTGTAAGAAACCTATTTTGTCTATGGCATAAAGGTAGCAAACTTTGAAATAGCTTCGTATATCCTGTTCGGAATTAAAGTCATCCCAAAACTCCCGATTACCGCCGAATTGCAGACACTCCAAGACAATGTTCTTGCCTCGGAAGTGGTAGGCGGCGTTCGTAGACTTCATTACTTCGTTCCACGCCTGTTCGGTCGTGGACATTTTTTTGAAGTATTCTACCTTGTACCGCTGTTCGCAGTCTTTAAGGTATTCGTCTATACTTTGGAAGTCTTGCGCCTTATGCGATATGACGGAAATAGTTGCATGCTTGTCCCGTGGATACTTTGGCTTGAGCATTCCCATTTTGTTCTCGTAATACTTGTAAATCTTGTTTCACCTCCTTTTGAGGGCAGAAAAAACAGCCCTTTGTTCAAGGACTGTCTGTTCACGTTTCGATACTCCCTCTAATTGTAAGCCACGGGAACGCCGAAAATATTAGTCGTTACGAAAAAATTTTTTTATTTCTTCAAATTTTTACCCGTATAGTATTTATAAAACTGCCTTATGCGTTTGTTTCTCCATTTGGCTATGTAGGGATAAAATCTTTGCGTTAAAAATTCTTCCACGCCTATGTTTAACCGTGACGTAATCTTCTCCACCGCCGAAAATATGCTGGTATAGAGCTTATAAGATTCTCTTAAACCCATTTCCTTTCTGCGTTCCATCTCTTTGCAGAGACGGATATAGACCGCTCCTACAATAGGCGGTTGGTCGCCGTAGTAATCTTCATAGTGCTGTCTGGCTTCCTCGCTTGCTGTTTTAAGATACTCAGCAATCTCGTCGTCCATTTTGTCGTTGTCAAAATAATAGTAGGTGAGTATATGCCGGAACAGCTCGCCCACGCTGTAAAACCAGTGCAGGAACGGCATTAAATCATTAAATAGCGCACGGAGGACAAACTCCAACTCTACGTCTAGGAAGTAGGGCATCTCGCCATCGTTTACAAATCTGTTCCAGCAGTGCCAGACAATTTCCTCTCTCGTGCCCGTATTGAATATATAGTCGTCAACCGAACAGTTGGCGTGTTTAAGTTGTGTTGAGATATACCCCTGCGTAACGCCAAGCTCCCAGGCGGCTTCTTTCTGCGTTTTTCCGCTTGACATAATCTTTAAGATTTCCCTGTCCTGTTGCGGCAAGTTGACGAACAGAAGTTCCCTGTCGCGCCGCTCGTCCGCAAGCACGTTGAAAGGTATGGACTTATCTATTCTGCGTTCACGTTGTTTGGGTGTTAACTCGTCCTCGTCTTTATTTGAAAACCGAACGGTATGGCGTTGATATTTATGAGTATTGTTATATTCCAACCTATCTAACTCAAACAAAGCTTCCCATTCCTGTTCGCTCACTTCAATGACAATATACGGTTTGCCTTTGATATAAGTGTTGGGCGAATCCGTCTCTGTGCAGGGATAGTAATACAAGAATTTACCTGCCGTCTTCGCAGGCTTTTTCTTTTTATTATAGTGATATGCCAATTTATCCATAGCCTTATTATAACAAATAAACCTGACACAAATCGGCATATATTAAAAAATTTTTCTAACAAATTGCGAACCGAAATTCTTATTTTTCTTATGCAACAGAAGTGGGCATTTTTTTAATGCCTAAGCAGGATAAGGAAGGTGGTACTTTTCCACCTTCGCCCCTCAACAAGCGGGAAACCCGCCTTGGGTGTTCTTCTTCCAAACGACAGAAAGGACGCATATCTATAAATTATTTCTCTAAAAATCGCCACGAGATTTCGCAAAAAAGTGCGAATACAATCGCATGCGCACTTCGTTGGTTTTACTAAAATTTGTATTATCGCTCTAAAACTTTTTGCAAGGCGTCTACTATCGCTATCGCATCTTCA